>CANCBY010000030.1 GCA_947374445.1 Pseudobdellovibrionaceae bacterium | reverse complement strand
TATTTTGCGCAGTTTCATGAGTCGATGGCTTTGAAAATCTATTTTTCTCTTCAGCAGAAATATGCAGCTGAGATGACAAAGGCCAAAGAATTGTACAAGGGCCACGGCCAAAATGTTTTAGTGATGATATATCCAACCAAGGAAAGTTTTGGAATGTCATTTGATCAGACTCAATCCTTCATTCAAAAAGACGATCTTCACGGAGATATTGTTCTTGGCTTGAATGGTCCCTTTGAAGACGAATTGCTACCTCAGGTTCTTCAGGCTGTCGTTGATTCTCTCCAGGAGACAGCAGAGATTTCCGATAAAAATCAGACAGAAAGTATTCAGCCGCTTTTAAGATTATGATTAATCCGAAGCACCACCTTGGCCCATCAACAAGCGGCCAAGTAAAAACCGGCGAAGCGGGACAGGTAAAAGCCGCCGAAGGCGGCCAAGTAATAGTCGAGTATGTTTTGCTTTTAGTTGTTGCCGTCGCGATGGCTACGATTATTGTGACACAGGTCGTTCAAAGAAACCCAGACAGTCCGGGATTCCTCATAAAGAAGTGGGGAGAAATTCAAAAAACAATCGGTGACGATGATCCAGGCAAAAAATAATTCCTAATATTTAAACAATTCGGTTGCTCTCTCTACTCAGGTGATCCTAGGCTTAATAGATCAAATGAGGGGGATCTATATGTTTTCAATTCGTACTGCTTTAGTTTTGCCGCTGTTTTTTGCAGCAGGCATGTCGTGCACTGCAGGCGCAGCTGTTTCTGCGAGTGGCCGCCAATCTTTTATGCCAGAAAATCGTTTGCATCTTCAAGATCGCATTGATGCAACATCAAACATCACTGAAGTGATGTTCAATCAGATCATTGATCAGGCTTACAAAGTCTATACACCAATTGTCGCCGCTCACGGTGGTGAACTATATATTGATCGTGCTTGGAAGAATACAACTGTGAATGCTTATGCTCAGCAAACTGGCAAACAGTGGGGCGTTTACATGTTCGGCGGTTTAGCTCGTCGTCCAGAAGTAACTCCGGATGGTTTTGCTTTGGTTGTGTGTCATGAAATTGGTCATCATTTAGGTGGTTACACTTTCAAAGGCAGTCGTTGGGCTGCCAATGAAGGCCAAGCAGATTACTTTTCAACACAAAGTTGCGCTCGCCAGCTTTGGGGTTTTCAAAATGAGACCAACCAAGCTTGGAGACGTATGTCAGATGTTCCACCAACAGTTCAAAAAAACTGTGATGCGGTTTGGAAGACTGACGTGAATCGTGGCTGGTGCTACCGTGCTTCTTCAGCAGGTCTTTCATTAGCAAATCTTTTGGCAGCATTGGGCGGCGAAAAGAAAGTGTCATTTGATACACCTGATAAGAGCGTAGTTTCTACAACAGACGACGAACATCCAGCGGGTCAATGCCGTCTAGATACTTATTTCCAAGGTGCTCTTTGCTCGAAAGCTTTTGATCCTTCTGTGATTCCAGGTAAAGATCATGCAAAAGGTCAGCAAAGTTCAGCGGCTGAGCTTGAAGCTGCAAAATACACTTGCTTCAAAGAAGATGGTTTCACAGTTGGAAATCGTCCTACTTGCTGGTTTAAATCTGCAAGAAACTCTAGCATCAAACATTAATTGAAAATCAGAAGACGCTTTCTCGCTTGAGGAGCTCTTCTCTGAGCTGATCTTGCATCCGCTCTTGTATTTCAGAGGCAATTTCTAAAACCAGCTCTCGGTCCTCGAGAGCTGAGGCCTTGTAAGGCAAATAAATTGGCGGCAAAAATATAATCTTCCACTTCACCGGCAGCGGTATCACGTTGAGCGGCAAAGGAAGAACCATGCCTTTTAAAAATTTTGTAAACTTCAACTGACTGAGATTGATATTGGTTTCTTCGGCGCCAATGACCAAAGTAGGAATGATCGGAGCCTGAGTGGCTAAAGCCATGCGCACAAAGCCGCGCTTAAATTCTTGCAGCTGGTACATTTCAACCGTGGGCTTAAAATTTCCGTATTCACCTTCAGGAAATAGAACAATCAGATTTTTTTTCTTAAGAGCGCTGATGCCATTTTCAAATGTGGCTTCTGTGAAACCCATTTTGGCTGCGGGGATAGAAGTGGTTTTAGTCAAAAACCACATGGCATGAGTTAGCACTCTGGGGATTCTCTTGATGTCCTTGTGGATAATATGCGACAGCAGCAGAGCATCAAATCCGGCAAACCCTGAGTGATTGGGGGCAATAATACCAGGACCCGTTCTTGGAATATTTTCTAGTCCCTCGACTTCGACGCGAAAATATTTTCGCATTATTTCCATTAGTAATTTGGGCAAGACCCGGTAAATCAGCGTGTCTCGATCAAGCTGCTTGAGGCCAAACAGTTTTTCTTTTGGTTTCTTAAAAAAATTAAGCATAGTCTTTAGCTTATGTATATCATCGCAATCGACCAAGGAACAACAGGCACCACAGTTTCTGTCCTCAATCACGGCGGAGGTCTCGTTGCTAAGGCCAGCCAAGAGTACCCGCAAATATTTCCTAAGCCGGGATGGGTCGAACACAACCCCGAAGACATCTGGAAGAGCGTTCTTTCGACGCTTTCACAAGCGATTGCCAGTGCTCAGATAGAGCCGCACAAAATTGCAGGTATTGGTATTACGAATCAGCGCGAAACGGTAATTGTCTGGGATAAAAAAACGGGAGCACCGATATATAATGCCATTGTTTGGCAATGTCGGCGCACTCAAGACTTTTGCGAGCAGCTCAAAAAGCAAAAGTTAGCAAAGATGATCGCAAAAAAAACGGGCCTGGTAATTGATCCTTACTTTTCTGCTAGCAAGATCCGTTGGATTTTAAAAAACGTATCTGGCGCTAAGAAAAGAGCCAATGCAGGCGAACTTTTGGCAGGCACCATTGACACATATCTTTTGTGGCGTCTCACCGGTGGGTTGTCACATCGGACGGATGTGAGCAATGCTTCGCGCACGATGCTGATGAATATCCACAGCGGCGAATGGGATGCAGATCTTTTAAAACTGTTCGAGGTGCCGCAAAAAATTCTTCCATCGATTGAAAATTCGTCCGGTGAGTTTGGTAAAACAAGGAGCCTGCAAGTTCTTCCCGACGGAATTCCGATAGCTGGAATTGCTGGCGATCAACAGGCAGCTCTTTTTGGGCAAACCTGTTTTGCCGTGGGAGAGGCCAAGTGCACCTTTGGGACAGGCAGCTTTTTGCTTTTAAACACAGGGACAAAAGCAATTACTTCTCAGCATAAACTTTTGACGACAGCAGCTTGGCGTTTACCAAAACAAAAAATGACTTATGCACTCGAAGGTGGAGCTTTTATTTGTGGCGCAGCCGTGCAGTGGCTGCGTGATGGTCTTGGAATTATAAAATCAAGCTCTGAGATTGAGAGCTTAGCCAGACAAGTAGACTCGACTGAGGGTGTGGAGTTTGTTCCGGCACTCACAGGCTTAGGTGCGCCGTACTGGTGGCCTGAGGCCAGAGGCCTCATCACGGGTATCACTCGCGGCACAAATAGGGCTCATCTAGCACGAGCGACACTCGAGGCCATGGCTTTGCAAAATGCTGAAATTTTAATTTCGATGCAAAAAGATCTCGGAAAGAAACTCAAAGCACTCAAGGTAGACGGTGGGGCTTCGGCTAATAATCTTTTGATGCAGCTACAGAGTGATTATATGGGAATGCCTGTCACGCGGCCACAATTAGTGGGGACGACTTCGATTGGGGCTGCTTATTTAGCGGGGTTGGGCGTTGGTTTTTGGAATGACCTCTCTGAGATTCAAAGGATCTGGAAGATCGATCAAGAGTTCAAGTCGCACATCTCAAGCCGTGCGCGGCATGCTCGCTTGCAGTCATGGCAGAGCGCCATTAAAAAGGTAGCTGCGCAGTAGTGTTCTAGTAGTGTTTTAAAAGAACTGATTGCTATGGAAGCGTTCGAACTTTAGTCTTCAGCGATGGCATCACAAGATTATTTACATGGATTTACAAAAAAAGAACAAGATCGTTTGATTCACCAGGCTCGGTTTCTAGAGCCTTATGTTTATGCGGGCATCGATTTAGAACACACAGCTCGTTTGCTAGAGGTGGGCTGCGGTGTGGGTGCTCAGACTAAAATTATCACTCGAAGATTTCCTGATTTAAAGATCGATGCAGTTGATCTTTCTAAAGATCAAATAGCTACCGCAAAGAAAAACTTAGCTCCAGAAATTAAATCGGGACAAGTTCGCCTCTTTCAGCAAGATGCTTTACAGCTTCATATGAAAGATGCCGGTAAATATGACTCGGCCTTTTTGTGTTGGTTTCTAGAGCATGTGCCAAAGCCTCTCGAGGCACTTAAGCGGGTGCGAAAGCAGCTTAAAAAAGGTGGCAAAATTTATTGCTCTGAGGTTTTCAATCAATCACTTTTTATTGAGCCCTACAGTCCGGCTTATTTGAAGTACTGGTTTGAATTCAATGACTATCAGTGGTCCATCAAGGGGCATCCATTTATTGGGGCTCAGCTGGGGCACTTGCTTAAAGAGGCAGGCTTTGTAGACATACAAACAGAGATACGACCCTTTCACTTTGATTCTCGTGAACCTGAAAAAAGAGCCGCTTTTGCGGAGTTCTTTTTTCAAATCCTTTTGAGTGCCGAAAAAACTTTGTTGGCTGAAGGTCGTGTCAGCCCCGAGCAAATTCAGCGAATGAAGGCCGAAGTTGAAATTTGTAAAAAAGCGAAAGACTCTGTGTTTTTTTACTCATTTATGCGAGCCACCGCGCGAGTTCCTTAACCAGTAATTAAATTTATTTTTTATCGTCAGCCTTATCGTCAGGCAAAAACTGGGGAGTGGCTTGAAGCATTTCTGTGGTGTGCTTCAAGCGGCGTGCAAAAGAATAAAGCATTGAGCTCGCCCAAACCGGTAGTTCTGATAGCAACTGCTCGTATCCCTTGGCCGAAACCTTGATCAAAGTGCAGTCGCCAATAGACTGAGCTGATGCGGACCGGGCTCTTGAGTCTAACAGAGCCAATTCACCAAAAGATTCTCCGGGTTCAACCACTGAGATATCAAGCCGTTTGCCTTGAGCATTTTTTGTAAAAATTTGAATGGTGCCTTCTTCGACAATATAAAAATGTTGATCGATATCTCCTTCAAAAAAAATATAAGCGCCAGCTTTGTAGTGCTCTCTACGAACATCGGAGCTGAGAGCTCCGCTAAAGGTCACTTCAGTTTCTTTTTGATCTGACATGTTACGAGAGCTCCCTCATTTTTTATCCCAAACTCAATTAAGTCAGGATTCTTTAAGATGCTTTTTTTTACATGATAAAGTCAAGGTATTGGCCCGTAAGTGATCAAGCTTATTGGTCAATATCCAGGACAATACTTTGGTCTAGTGCTATTGATTTTGTGACTGTGAGTGCCTAATTTCTATGCCCAATACTTCTTCGACTTCGCAGTGCCTGTGGGCTAGTATTTTTTTATGAAAAAAGTGAATTTATATTTTTCTGCGATTTTATCTTTTGCTCTCATTATCGGCTCTGTGTCTGATGCCGCAACATCTATTGAGGCTATGCAAAAAGCATTGGCGGCAACGCAAGCAGGTGATGTCGTTACTGCCGAAGCTCAGTACAAAGAGCTCATCGCTATGAATTCAAATCTGCAAGAGTATGCGCATTTTTATTTTGGCGATTTGTTGCTCAATCTAAATCCAAAGCGTGTAGCTGAGGCAAAGATTCAATTCCAAAAAGTTTTAAGTCTTTCTCCCAACCTGAAACTGCAGACCGAAAGTCAGTTCCGTTTGGCGCAAATGGCTTTAGATGAAAAAGCCTATTCTAAAGCAAAAGGCCTACTAGCTCCGTTAGAAAAAAAATTGCGTCATGAAGAGATGTATCCCCAAGTTCTTTTGCAGCTGTCAAAAACAGAAAAAGGATTGGGTGGCGGAAATTTTTGCAAATGGGTGCGAAAACTATATTCGAGGTATCCAGAACGCCCGGAGTTTGCAAGCTGGGGCCTCAAGCTTCAGAGCAATCAACTCGATGGAAAGCCGACGGGCTGCACAGCTCCGAGCGAAGACCAACGAACTCGTATTCGCAACTTGCAGTGGGCGGGTTTGAGCACTGAGGCAAAAAATGAAATCGAAGAATTGCAAAAATCAAAATCGATTGATCCGTTAGATTCCGATAAGCTTTATGTGCAGTATTTACTACATGAAGGCGAAGTCACGAAAGCATTAGATATTCTTTTGTCGCATTATCAAGACCGCAAATCTCACTTTGGTTACCTGATGACTTTTGCCTCGGCCGCCGCCAGAGCTGGCGAAGTGCAGGCCGCTGTGGGTTCTTATTACAGTGCGTACAAAATTGGCGGTCGAAGTAAGTTGGCAAAGCAGGCGTTGTATCAAGCCGCCTTTTTAAGTTACCAATTTCAAGATTACGACGGAGCGGCCCGAAAGTTTCAAGAGTTTATGAAGGCTTTTCCAACCTCAGGTTTAAGTCGAGATGCCAAGTGGCATTTGGCTTGGATTCGTTATCTTAAGGGAGACTATGAGGGGGCTTATAAAAGTTTTGGTGATCTAAAAAACAAGCCAAGCAAGCGCAGAAAAACAACCAGTGTCGAAGACCGCGTTGCATATTGGATGGCGATGTCTCTGATGAAACAAAATAAATGGGAAGAAGCCAAACCTCTTTTTGAGGTGCTAGCTCGAGACCATTTGTTAGGATACTATTCGATAGCGGCTGGTATGCGGCTGAAGAAAATTGAATCGCAGCTCCCAAAACGGTCGAAAAAATCTGTACTAGACTCTCAAAAGCTAGCAACCCGGTACAATACTGAGAGCATCCTTGCAGGCGATGATCAAGAGCCTATGGTCCTTGCATCGAGCGCAGAAGAGTCCGAAACCGAAGAGGGCATCACAGTTTCGGCTCTTACGGGCGCTAAAATCAGTAAAGCTGAAAAAGAAGAAAGCGATGCGTCCGAAGAAACAGCCTCTTCAGAGCTTGTTCAAGATAATACGGACGCAGAGCCCTCTTCTGCCGAAGAAGAAAAGACTCCATTTACAAACCCTAAACTTGTTCAGCGCTTTGAAAGAGCCAAAGACCTCGTGGCTTTGGGCTTGGTCGAATGGGCTCGCTGGGACCTTTACGATATCGAACGCAAAACGAGTAATCATGAATATCTCAAGCGCTTGATGTCAGAGTACGAAAAAATTGAAAGTTTTCAGCGCTCGTCTTTTATTGGACAAACTTCATTCGGTGGTCAGCGTTCACAGATGGGCTTTGAGCCTGCTTCTCGCCCCTTTTGGGAGCACACGTACCCCAAGGCTTACTCGCAGTACGTACAAAAGTTTTCGAAGCAATTCGATATTCCTTTTGAGCTTGTTTGGGGAATCATGAGAGCCGAGAGCCAGTATAAAAAAGATGTTATCTCTCCAGTCGGCGCATTGGGTCTTATGCAAGTAATGCCTAACACAGGACAAAAAATTGCGGGCATGATGGGCGAGACACAATTTCAAGCACAAAAACTTTTAGAGCCAGAGACCGCTGTCAGAATCGGCTCGCGCTATTTGGCACGCCTCATGAAAAAATTTGAGAACAGCATTCCACTTGCAGCAGCGGGCTACAATGCCGGCCCTCACAGAGTCAAAGCGTGGCTGGCGTCTTTTGGTGACCTTGAAATGGATGAGTTCATTGAGCATATTCCATTTCTTGAAACTCGCAATTACGTCAAGCGCGTGGTTTCTAATTTTTATATTTACAATCAGCTCTATGGTTCAAAAAAAGAAAGTCTTCCAAGCTTGGCAGAACCAAACCAAATTAAAATCACAGAGCCTGTTCTTGCTAAAGAAACCTGGGAAGACATGTGATTTGGTTTTTACGTCGTTCACTCCAGGGATTGTTATCGCTCTGGCTTTTAGCGACGATCACTTTTTTGTTGATGAAATGTTTTCCAGGAAGCCCGTTTGACGATGAAGTGACGCTTCACCCTGATGTTCGAGCCCAACTCGAAAAGCAGTACGGGCTCGATCTCCCAGTCGCCGAGCAGTACTTTGTTTTTTTAGAGACGCTGGCAGAGGGTCATTTTGGTGTTTCGCAATTTTTTGTCGGGCAAGATTCAAAAGATGTTATCATCAAGACTTTTCCAACGACGCTGTTGATTTCATTTTTAGCTTTGCTCTTGGCTTTGCTCGTCGGCATAGGCCTAAGCATTTTTGCTATGCTTTCTCGTAGCGGCTATTTCATTTACGAAGCGGTGACCTTGAGTTTGCTATCGACACCCATCTTATTGGTGGCACCTTTGATGATTTATTTTTTTGGTTTTAAGATGAATCTTTTTCCGGTCGCTCTTTTGGAGTCCCCGCTATCCTACGTTTTACCTGTTGTCGCCGTTTCGCTTCGACCGATGGCTTCGCTCGCACGTCTTTTTTACACCACGCTCATTGATAACAATTCTGCGGATTTTTTAAGAACAGTGCGCTCGCAAGGTTTTTCAGAAATAAAAATTTTGCTGAAGTGGAATTTTCGCAATTCAATGATTCCAGCATTGGCTTTTTTGGGGCCTTTAGCAGCAGTACTGCTAGCCGGGTCAACAATGGTCGAAGTGGTTTTTGCAATTCCCGGGCTGGGCTCTCAGTTTGTTGAATCAGTTCTTAATCGTGATGCTTCAATGGTGATTGGCCTCACTTTGTTTTATGGATTTTTTATTATATTTTTTCAAATAGTGGTGGATTTTTTAATGGCAATTATTGACCCCAGAGTAGGGCTTCGATGATGAGGTTAACTGTAGGTTCAAATCTGAGTTTGCGCTCAAAGCTCAGTCTTTCGTACTTAATAGTTTTAATCTCGGCGAGTTTTTTGTTCTTATTTTTTGAGCTGCCACCTACCTTGGCCGAAAATTCTCTGCAAGCTCCAGGACTTAATTTTATTTTAGGGACCGACATTCTAGGCCGCAGTCTTTTACTGCGAGTCCTTGAGGGTACTCGGGTTTCGTTAGGCATAGGTCTCTTTGCAACTTTTGGAACTTTTATGATCGCCATGCTTGTTTCATTTTTAGCCTTCAAAGCACCGGACTGGTTGGATCAAGCGATTATGAGACTGGTCGAAGTCCTGATGGCACTGCCAGGAATAGTTGTGATTTCACTTTTGCTGCTTTTTTTGAATCAAATTTGGAGCAGCTTTCATCCCGCGATGAAGATGCTAAACGTTTCGTTAGCGCTGATTTTGACAACTTGGTTTGCGCTAGCGAGGCAGCTCAGAACCTTACTTGAGTCGGAAAAATCAAAGCCTTACATCGAATCAGCAAGAGCTTTGGGCGCTACAGAGACAAGAATTTTCTTCAGACACCTGCTGCCAAATTTAAGCACGCCAATTCTTGTTTTGCTTGGATTGCAGGTTCCAAATCTTTTATTATTCGAAAGTTTCTTAAGTTTTGTTGGCCTTGGCATTCAACCGCCAACAGCCAGTTGGGGAGTGCTGATTCAAGAGGGCTGGCGCACGCTTTCGACCTATCCACATTTAATTTTGGTGCCGAGCACAGTGTTGTTTTTCACCGTGCTCTCGTTCAATTTGCTTTTTGAAGAGGCCCGCAAAGCCGCTCTGCCGGGGCAGCAGAGTTAGATCCAAAAAATATAATCAAAAAATAAAATTAAACATTAAATCTAAAGAACAAAATATCCCCATCTTTTACGGGGTATTCTTTTCCCTCAAGACGATACTTGCCGGCTTCTTTGACCGCTTGTTCGCTCTTGTAAGTAAAAAGATCTTCGCAGTGATAAGTCTCAGCTCGGATAAAGCCTTTTTCAAAATCGGTGTGAATCACACCGGCTGCTTGCGGAGCCTTCATCCCTTTGCGGATAGTCCAAGCGCGGACTTCTTTTTCGCCCGCAGTGAAATAGGTATAAAGACCCAAAAGTTTGTAGGCTTCAAAGATCAGGCGATTCAAGCCTGGCTCTTCAGCGCCAAGAGATTGCAAAAATTCAGCGCGCTCTTCTTTTGGCAACTGGGCGATCTCGGCTTCCATCGCTGAGCAGATCAAAATAGTTGAGTTGCCTTCTTCGGCAGCGCGAGCTTTAACTTGCTCGACCCAAGCATTTCCACCGTTGCCAAAGTCAGTGTCAGACACATTGCAAACATAAAGCACAGGTTTTGCTGTAATGAGGTGAAGCTCTTTAAGATACGGAAGTTCTGCATCTTCAAGTTTAACGGAGCGAGCAGGCAAGCCTTTTGAAAGAGCCTCAAGAACTTTTTTAGTTACTTCAAAGTCCAATTTAACTTTGAGATCCGTCGAAGTTTTTGCGAGCTTTTCGTTTTTCTTGAAACGCTTTTCGAGACTGTCGAGATCGGCCAGCATCAACTCTGTGCTGATGATCTCCATGTCACGAAGTGGATCGACTGAGCCCGCAACGTGAATAACATTTGGATCATCAAAACAACGAACCACATGCACGATCGCATCAGTCTGGCGGATGTGACTTAGGAACTGATTGCCCAGGCCTTCACCTTGGCTAGCACCCTTAACAATCCCCGCGATATCAACAAACTCCATCACGGTCGGAATGATCGACTGAGGCTTAATGAACTGAGTGATTTTATCTAAACGCGGGTCTGGCACAGTCACCACACCCACATTGGGATCGATGGTGCAAAAAGGGTAGTTGGCGGCTTCGGCTTTTGCAGAAGTCAAAGCGTTGAAGAGAGTGCTTTTGCCCACATTTGGAAGACCGACGATACCTACTTGCAATGCCATTTTGAACCTACTTGTTAAACAGTGTTGAGGCTTTTGCAAGCCCGTCAAAAATCAAAGACTCAATCGCATCGCCTGATCTGTTCAAAAAATCAGGAAGCGCTTTTTGTTCCTCTGAAGAAAACTTTTGTAGCACATAATCTGCGACTTGCATCTGAGGATTTTCAGGTCTGCCAACTCCGAGCTTGAGTCGCATGTAATCAGCGCCGACAAGTCCTGAAATACTGCGGATGCCATTGTGCCCGCCATGCCCGCGATTTTTATGAAAGCGCATAGAGCCAAAAGGCTGATCAATATCATCTTGCAGAACTAATAAATGATCGAGCTGGATTTTATAAAAAGCCATCATCGCTTGCACGGACTCGCCCGAGAGATTCATAAAAGTCTGAGGCTTGGCGAGCAGCACCTGCTCTTGTTCAATTTTGAATTTGCAGGTGAGAGCTTTGTATTCTGTGGACCAAGAGGGAGCTTTGAGCCCTTCGGCTAAAAGGTCTAAGCTCAAAAAACCAATATTGTGGCGGGTGAGGGCGTATTGAGGTCCCGGATTGCCAAGTCCAACTATCAACCACATCTTAAAAAGCTCCCTGATTGCATCTCAAAAAAAAAGGCGGCATTCCTGCCGCCTTTTGAAAATTCAAAAAATTTAAAATTACTTTTTCGCCGGAGCTTTTGCTGCCGCTGCTGGTTTCGCACCCGCCGCCGGTTTTGCACCTGCTGCTGGAGCCGCTGCGCCCGCCGCTGGTTTCGCACCCGCTGCTGCTGGAGCTGCTGCGCCCGCCGCCGGAGCTGCCGCCGCTGCTTCAGCCACTGGAGCTGCGTCTTCTTCGAACATGTTAACAACCGCGATCGTCATATCCAAAGGAGACAAGACTTTAAGTCCAGCTGGAAGTTTCAAATCAGAAACGTGCAAAGCATCGCCTACGCCTAGTGCTGAGATATCGGCAGTCAAACCTTCTGGAATTTCATTTGGAAGACATTCAATCTCAACTTGACGATTAACAACGTTCAAAAGACCGCCGTCAGCAATACCAATTGGTTTACCTTCAAGGCGAACTTCGATAGAAACGCGAACTGCTTTTTTAAGATCAAGAGCAAAAAGATCAACGTGCTGTGGACGACGTGTCACTGGGTGAACGTTGACTTCTTTCATCAACACAACTTGACCATTCAATTTGCCATCGCCGCTTTTAAGATTAAAAAGAGAGTTCTCGTGAGCGCGAACGTTGTACTTCTTGATGAAGCCTTCTTCGATGTAGATATTTTTGTTTTCTACCGCGCCATAAATAATAGCAGGTACTTTGCGGTCTACACGAAGGGCACGGCTGTTAGCTTTGCCAGTTTCGCGGGCTTCTACGTTCATATCGATTCTTTGTTTGCTCATATTAACTCCAAAATTAACTTCTTAAAACTTACACTTAATAAATACTGTATCTAACCAAGCTCGCTGCTGGCTTAATCGAAGAGGGAGCTGACAGAGTCATTTCCGTGGATTCGTTTGATAGCCTCTGCCAAAACAGCAGCCACCGAGACGACCTCGATTTTACCACAATTGCGAGCAGCCTCAGTGAGCGGAATAGTATCCGTCACCCACAGTTTTTCGATCGGACTTTCGACGATTCTTGAAATCGCTGGGCCAGACAAAACCGGATGCGTCGCAACGGCGAAAACACGTTTTGCACCATTTTTGTAAAGACTGTCAACAGCTTGTGTAAGTGTTCCTGCTGTATCGATGATATCATCAAGAATAATGGCAGTTTTACCCGTCACATCCCCGATCAGGTGAAAAGCCTTGGCTTCATTCGGACCCGAACGGCGTTTATCAATGATGGCGATAGGGGCTTCGATCCGTTTTGCAAAAGCCCGGCAACGCTCAACTCCGCCGGCATCTGGACTCACAGCGACAAAATCCCCACCAATTCCGTGGGTTTCGCGCCAAGCTCTGGCCAAAGTAGGGATACCGAACAAGTGATCCACGGGAACATTAAAAAAACCTTGGATTTGGGCCGCATGCAGATCAACCGCAACCACTCGTTGAGCACCTGCCGTGGTTAAAAGATCAGCCATCAATTTGGCAGAGATCGGGGCACGAGGAGCCACTTTACGATCTTGGCGAGCGTAACCGTAGTAAGGAATCACCGCGGTAATATGCTTGGCAGAAGCTCTTTTCAGAGCGTCCAAAAGCAGAAAAAGCTCCATGTAATTTTGATTGGCAGGAGGGCAAGTGCTTTGCACGACAAACACATTTTGTCCGCGCACACTCTCATGAATCTCGACTTGAACTTCGCCATCAGCGAAAGAGTTCAGCTGGCAAAAACCGAGCTCAACGCCAGCGGCTTCGGCCACTTTACGGGCCAGGGCGGGGTTTGAATTTCCAGAGAAAATTTTAAGGCCCTTCATGGCCTCATTTTGTAGCTGAGGGAAAGGTTAATGTCACCTTATTGGAGTGAAAAAAAGGGAAGGTTCTCACTTCTTTTTTGACTTTGCTCGAACTAGAGGCAAAAGATCACCTCATGATGGTATCCGTATCAACACGCGAGTTTAAAAATTGGACTGTGGCTGAAATTAAGGGCCGCGTTGATGCCTTTAATGACAAACGGGTGATCCGCTCATTAGAAATGCTTATCCAAGCCGGCCATCGCAGCCTGGCTTTGGATCTTTCGGATGTGGCCTTTATGGGCTTTCAGGCCATGAAAGAAATTCTCAAAATGGCCGAGACCGTTTCACAAAACCGCGGTGAGGTTGTATTGGTAGCACCAAACGCTCAAGTTCGCCGCCACCTCGACAGCTTTGCGGGACATAAAGGGCTTAAGGTCTTTCGCAGTTTTGATGAGCTTCAGACGGGCCTGTTTTTTGTGCCTCGCTCTGAGTACGCTTCTGGGCCGGCTCCGTCGCAGTTTTAATCAGATCAATTTTAATTGGCTAAATCCGAACAGATAATGGCTAGTAATAAGCTAATCCCATTGAAATCGTTCGACCCCAAGTATTTAAAGTCAATTCAGCTATGATTTCTCTTTTACCTTCATAAGATCGAGGCGTTCTAGGTACTGGACGGCATCTAGCACTTGAATTCCATCTTGAGTTGAGCGGCCTTTGCTTAGATTACGAACTAGCTGGGTCTTTTCACAAGAGGCGAATTTTTTATATTCCGAATTTGCCATAAATCATTAGTGGTCGATTTATAGAGTGAAGGCTGGACTTTATGCTTTGAGCTAGGCGTGAAGCCTACTTCACTTTAATACTTGAAGGGTTTAAAAAAATATAAACAATTAAATCTTATATGCTAAAGACTGGTTTTCGCTACAAACTTAAATAAGCTGGAAGTGCAATTTGCTCTAATATTTGTGTAGGAATTCGATGGCTTTTTCAAAATCCAAAAAGTAGCAAGTGGTTATTAAGGAACTTGATTTATGCAAGCAGTGATTTTTGTGGCTATATTAATTTTTAATTTCAGCTATGCACGCTCGAAGACGCTCAACCATAAAGACTATCCATATGCACTATTAACTCAAGATCACGGTATTTTAAGTAATTCTGATTTAGCAATAAACTCTTTTGATACTGACCCAGTCCCTTTCTCTGGAAAACATTCTCCATATCCGTATTGGAAATGTTTTGAAGTTTCAAAAACAAATTTTTCTTGTGACACTTCTGGAAACAGTTCTGTGGTTAAGGAGCAAAATGCCGTTCAGATTATAACTGTTCAAGATACTGAAAGTGAGCATTTTTATATGCCGAGAAGGGCAACGGATTTAAAGAATTGTCGTTGGTTCCAAAAACGATGGGAAAACGCAACAAAGGGCGAGCGTTTCGTATGTATATCTGGAGCGTTTGCAGATTATGGCATAGAGCGCGGGCATCGAACCTCAATTTGGGTTTTTGATAAGTTTAAAACCCACAAATCATGCACTTCATTTTTTGCTGATCAATGCGACATAAAGGCAGTAATGCAAAACGGCTGTGATATTTAAAAATTTGATATCACTTTCATAGTAAAGAGCATAAAATAAAAATTATTTCGACGGAGTTATGTTTTGTGAGGAAAATAGATGTGAGTTGTTTAAAAACCATCTAATTGATTCGTCCATAATTTTTTGAGAAAAGTCTTCCAAGGCATCAGCCGAATTCCATTTGATGTTCTTTCTATTGGATCTTCGCTGATAACGTAAAAGTATTTGATAGCACTTTCTTCTTGAATGGCTCTAATCCCCTTCAAGTGCGAATCATTGATTCGCTTGGTGGACTTGACTTCGAGTCCTGTCTTTCCATTGATTACAAAATCAACTTCATGCTTGTCGGTGCTTCGCCAAAAATTAATTTCAAAATTTTTACTCCTATAAGAAGCATAGCACTTTAGTTCCATGAATATAAATTGCTCAAAAGATTGACCCCATAGGTTTGAATTTCGATCCAGATGCTCGGTTCCCGCAATGAAGTGAGTAATGCCAGGGTCAAAAAAATAAAATTTTGCAGTTTGAATTGCTTTTCTTTTTTTGGACTCCAGCCATGGCTCAAGGGTTGATGCAATTAGCGAGTCGGTCAATATTTCAAAATACTGCTTTACTGTCGAAGCCGGCACAGCTGCATCGTTCGAAATGGACGCGTAATTAATTAACTGTCCATTGCTAAGTGCTGCGATTTTTAAAAATCGATGAAATGGGGCAAGATTTCGGATGTTGGCCTCCAAACGAATTTCTTCTTCAAGATAGGTTTTGACATAGGAATCAAGTTCAGCCTGAGGATCTTCCGCAAGATATGTTCTTGGTAGACCACCCCAGCGCAAGTAGCGATTGAGATCAAATGATGGAATTTCCGAAAAACTCAAGGGGTAGAAGCCAATTGAGCGCGCTCGGCCTCCAAGCATATTGGCATGTGTTCTCTTTAGTTTTCGAGCGCTCGAGCCGGTCAAAAGAAATTTGAAGCCTTCGTTTTCAATTAGTTCTTGAAGCTCATTTAAGAGGTCCGGCATCTTCTGGATTTCGTCGATAACGGCCATACCAACTTTTTGATGGGGAGCTAAAATATCTGTTAACTGCGACGGATCGGCAATAAGGCGATTATACAAACTCATGTTATTCAGAGATAAATAAGGAACTTCTGCAGGGATAGTTTTTTTAATCAAAAAGGTTTTACCAGTTGAGCGTGGTCCCAACAGAAAAAAACTCTTTTTCTGTAAAAGGGTCATCAGATCAAGCTGTCGCTTTAGATATTTCACAGCGCACCTCCGCTATGTACATCTTACGGGAACAACCTTGTTTTAACAATGCCATTGTTGTAAATATGTTTTTTTCAACATTAGTGATGTTGATTATATGCCATATATTTTATTTGAAGTAATGACTGGATCAATTCGATCGATCTCAAAAAAGGCCATCTCTTTGTTTAGCCAGAGCCGGTGACTGCCCCGATGGTCCGTATCATAAGATGTCCTATGGGGCTAATGGCTTGATGCTGGCTTTTGGTGGGCTGGTATACTTCAATCTCTTCAAGATATGCAGGTTATCTGCCTTCGTATAGACGGAATCCACTGAGCTAGGAGTATGCCCGAGCAGGTTGTAGCTGGTTTTGATCTAAGTTTTTAGGGGGTGGCTATCTTCTAAAAACTGCGCTGTACAAAGTTCAAATTGATGGCCTTGAGGTTCCCCCTTTTGCCAATCCAGTCTTAGCTGTATAAATCCAGGTTTGTTAAGCTGCCTAATACGCGCGCGGAAGAGCGTGTTCAGATGCTTGAACAAAAAACTGCTAAAAAGAGCTTAAAGCAGTTCTCTCGAAAAAACTTGATACTCGTAGACTTCTTCAAAGCCCAATTTTTTGCAGATGGGTGCTGAGGTTAATTTTTTTGCATGAATCAGAAGGTTGTCATGGCCAAGCCCTTCGGCGACTTGGGCGCGGTGAGCGACCATTGCTTTGTAAATTCCAAGGCCTCGATATTTTGGATCGACAGTCCCTGCTGCCAGATAAGCGCCGCTGGGTAAATTCAAAAGAGCTGATGTTCCAACGGGTTCATTTTTCCAATGGGCAACATATGGAAGAAAGCGACCCTCTCCATTTTTTAAACCATAAATTACGTCTTTTTTAAATTCGGCAACTTGCTCATGTGGCAGTTGCCAACATCGCACAAAGGTTTCTACATAAATATCTATGTTCTCTAAAGTTGCTTGCACTACCGAAATTTGAGGATCGTAAGTCTTGAGCTGTTCGTTGACTGAGCTCAACATGGCGGTCGCTTCGTAGTGTAAGCTCAGCCCTCTCGCAAGCAAAAGGTCTTTGAGATTTGAGGGCTCGCTCAGCGGAGTCACAAGCCAGCGAAACGGAACATTCATGTTTTTATAAAACGCAATTGTTCGATCAATTTTTAAAACTGCGTCGGGTGGAGCCAGACGAGATCTAAAAACACAGTTTGCAGACGAGTGTTTAGAGCTGGGTGTGATAATTTGTGCCCAGTCTGGTTGGTCGATGATTTTGCTATTGGGATTGCCCCAGTTGCATTCAACACTCGCCTGATCCAGTAGTTTTATTTTTTCAAATATCTGCATATTGAGAATCGTCGTATAGAGTTAATCCGAGCCTCAGCTCCAAGACTTCATCTTCTCAATCATTTGCAGAGTCGCTTTCGCCCTATGAGAGAATCGGTTTTTGTAACCCGCTCCCAGCTCTGCCATCGACTGCGTTTGCTCGTCAGGGACAAATACCGGGTCGTAGCCAAAGCCCATTTGGCCAGCCGGAGTTTTGGTGATCACGCCTTTGAGTTCGCCGTTGAAAATGTGTTCTTCAAACGTGCCGTCGGCTTTTTGCGGAGAGTAAGCCACAATACAGCAGACAAATTTGGCGTTGCGGTTAGCGCCGGCGCGCATTTGCATCATCTTCAAGAGTTTGGCTACGTTTTCGCTGTCGCGGGCGTGAGGGCCTGCATAGCGAGCGGAGTGAACTCCTGGCAGGTTGTTCAGAGCTTCGACCTCTAAGCCTGAGTCATCGCCCATCGACCACGCATCGGGTTTTAAAATGCGGATGCTTTTGGCTTTGATGCGGGCGTTGTCGAGGTAAGTAGCGCCGTTTTCTGGCGGAGCGGAGAAAACTTTCAGATCATTGGTCGAAAACATTTTTACTAACGGCATGTCGCGATCAAAAAGAGTTTTGAATTCGTTGAGTTTGCCTTTGTTGCCCGTTGCGACCCATAACTCCGATTGCGCCATAGGTGAACTCACTTCTTCATCAGTTCAAAAATGGGAGCCACAATTTTTGATTGGTGCTCGAACAATTCGTGACAAGCTTGAGTGGCCATTTCGGTCAGACCCCAAAGCTGCTCTTTGGTAAAAGGAGTGGTCTCGGCTGTGCCTTGAATTTCGACGAAGTGACCTTGGTTAGTCATAACAAAATTCATGTCGGTGCCGATGGCAGAGTCTTCTTCGTAATTGAGATCGACCAAGGCGTGTCCGTCTTCAAGTCCCACGCTGACCGCGGCCACATAGTTCATCAATGGAATCGTCTTAATTTCAGAAACAGCTTTTAGTTTTTGCAAAGCCAGAGCGAGTGCTACAAAGCCGCCGGTGATGGCTGCAGTGCGAGTGCCACCATCGGCTTGAATCACGTCGCAATCAATGGTGATTTGTTTTTCACCGAGGAGTTTAAGGTCAACAGCTGCTCGGAGTGAGCGGCCTATCAAGCGCGAGATTTCTTGCGTGCGTCCGCCGGTCATAATTTTATCGCGCTTCATGCGTGAGTGAGTGGAGCGTGGGAGCATTCCGTACTCTGCCGTCACCCAGCCTTGGCCTGTGCCTTGAAGCCACTTAGGTCC
>CANCBY010000029.1 GCA_947374445.1 Pseudobdellovibrionaceae bacterium | reverse complement strand
GACGAACTTTTTGAGGCCCGACTGATTCCTCATGATGGCAATTGGATTTTTACTAAAGGATTTTGTTTTCATCCGGTCGATGCCAAAAAATATATTTTGAGTGAAGTAAAGCGGCATCGCAAAGACCCAGATTTAAATCCCGAAGACGCTCTCTTAAAACTCGTGAAGATGCGCTACAAATTTGAACGTTATCGTCATGTCAAAATCGATATGATTTACTCTGATAGCAGCAAGGTGGGGGTCTAATGCCTCGTCGTCAGGATCTTAAGCGAGTCCTCATTATTGGTTCTGGGCCGATCGTGATCGGCCAGGCCTGTGAGTTTGATTACTCCGGAACACAAGCTTGCAAAGCTCTTATGAAAGAGGGCCTTGAAGTGATTTTGGTCAACTCAAATCCTGCGACAATTATGACCGATCCTGAAATTGCAACTCGAGTTTATGTTGAGCCGTTAACTGCTGCCTTTCTTGAAAAGATCATTGAGATCGAACGACCGAACGCCGTGATTCCTACGCTGGGCGGACAAACTGCCCTTAATCTGGCGCTAGATCTTCATGCCAAAGGTATTTTGCAAAAGTTCAATGTCGAGCTACTAGGAGCCGATCCAAAAGTTATTAAAGCCGCCGAAGACCGAGAGCTTTTCAGAGATATTTTAGATAAAGTCGGAGCACAGTATCCTCAGAGCGAATTGGTTCGCAATTATGAGCAAGGCCTCAAAGTTGGTGACGAGCTGGGGTATCCACTCATTTTAAGACCGAATTACACTCTTGGCGGTGGTGGTGGCGGTATCGCATACACGGTAGAAGAATACCAAAGTATGCTCGTTCAAGCCTTGCACGAGTCACCGACCAGTGAAGTCTTGGTTGAAGCCAGCATTCTGGGCTGGAAAGAATTCGAGCTTGAAGTCATGCGTGACAAAGCTGGAACATTTGTCGTCATCTGCACAATCGAAAATTTTGATCCTTGCGGAGTCCATACCGGAGACAGCATCACTTTCGCTCCGCAAATGACTCTCAGTGATCGTGACTATCAAGCGATGCGAGACGAGGCCTGCAAAATTTTAAATGAAGTCGGAGTTCAAACAGGCGGAGCCAATATTCAATTTGCAACACATCCGCTCACGGGCCAGCGAGTTGTTATCGAGATGAATCCTCGGGTCAGCCGCTCGAGCGCTCTTGCCAGCAAGGCGACCGGATTTCCAATTGCCAAAATTGCGGCTCTGTTGGCTGTAGGATACACGCTCGATGAAATAAAAAATGATATCACTCGAGTCACACCAAGTGCTTACGAGCCAGCTCTTGATTATGTTGTGACAAAAATTCCACGTTTTGCATTTGAAAAATTTCCTGGAGCTAAAGACAGCCTAACGACTCAGATGAAAAGCGTCGGCGAAGTCATGGGCATTGGTCGCACTCTGCAAGAGTCGATCATGAAAGCCGTACTTTCTTTAGAGTTTCATTCCGAAGGATTTCCTGAGATCAAAGCTGAAGTTGAAAAAATATCTTATCCTAATAGTCAGAGATTTTTTCATGTCTATCAGGCCTTCCGCGACGGAAAATCAGTTGCTGAAATTCACAATCTGACACAGATCACTCCATTTTTTCTGGAGCAGCTCAAAGATCTGACAGATTTTGAAAAACGATTAAAATCTGAAGCGCTAACGGCAGAACTGCTACTCGAAGCCAAACGCAAGGGTTTTTCGGATGCTCTAATTTCGCGCCTTTGTCGCAAGAGCCCCGCTCAAGTGACCGAGATGCGAGAAAAGCAAGCGATCCTTCCACGTTACTCGCAAGTGGATACTTGCGCCGGAGAGTTTGCTTCGAGCACTCCTTACTTTTACTCTTCTTATTGGCCCAGTAGCTCGGCGGCATTGGAACTTAAGTCTCCTGTCGCAGTCATTGGCAGCGGACCCAACCGAATTGGCCAAGGGATCGAGTTTGATTATGGCTGTGTCAGGGGAGTGAAGGCCTATCAAAAGGCAGGGCATCAGGTTTTGATGATCAATTCTAATCCTGAAACTGTTTCGACGGATTATGATACTTCTGATATTTTGTTTTTTGAGCCGCTAACGGTAGAGCATGTTTCTGAAGTTTTGAGATTTTCAAAGGCCAAGGGCTTTGTGGCACAACTTGGCGGGCAGACGCCAATCAGTTTGGCACATAAATTGGTTGATCGCGGATACAATCTTTTGGGCTCTTCACTGAGAACAATTGATTTGGCCGAAGACCGAGGGCTCTTCAATGAAATTTGCAAAGAGTTGCAGTTTCAGATTCCGAAGTCTGCAATGGTTGCTAGTTTCGACGAAGTTTTAGAAAAAATTTCGGCCATTGGTTACCCCGTGATTTGTCGCCCGAGCTATGTGTTGGGTGGACGCCGCATGGAAGTCGTAGAAAATTTAGATGAATTGCGTTCCTACTTTCAGCGCCATGCAGACTACATCGGTAAAGATAAGCTTTGCCTTGTCGATCAATTTTTAGAGGGCGCGCTCGAAGTCGACGTGGATCTTGTACGTGGAAATGACTGGATCGTTGTTGGTGGAGTTGTCGAGCACATCGAGGCTGCTGGCATTCACTCGGGCGATAGCATGGGTGTACTGCCTCCTCAGCGGCTGCTTGATGAGACTTGCAAAAAAATTGAAGAGCTTAGCTGCCGTCTTGCTGACCGAATCGAAGTCATCGGTCATCTCAATTTGCAGCTAGCTATCAAGGACAATCAAATTTTCATGCTCGAGGCCAATCCACGAAGCTCACGCTCAGTTCCTTTTGTTGTTAAAGCCACGCAAATTCCGATGATTGATCTGGGGGTCGCGGCCACCTTAGGTAAAACAGCAAAAGAAATTCGCCCCGAACGCTTTCAATGGAGAAGCTCTGAACAAGTCGCAGTCAAAGGAGTCGTATTCCCGTTTAAAAAATTCTCTGAAGCCGACTCAATTCTCGGACCAGAAATGAAATCAACGGGCGAGAGCATGGGACGAGCAAAATCTTATCCCGAGGCTCTAATGAAGGCCTTGCTTTCAAGCCATTCTAAATTTCCGCCGAAGGGCGAAGTTTTCATGTCTTTGCGAGAAAAAGACAAGGGACTGATGTTGGACTTGGCCCAAGCACTGTATAAAATGGGCTACACGCTCTCTGCGACAAAGGGCACAGCTGACTTCCTCAATAAAAATGGAATCGAGACCTTGGCTCTTCGCAAAGTTTTTGAGGGGCGGCCAAACTGCGTGGATCGTATTCGCTCAGGTGAGGTCGCCTTTGTCTTCAATACGACATCTGGACGTTTGGCGATTCAAGATAGTTTTCAGATTCGTCGGGCTTGCATAGATCAAAATATCCCATGCCTCACAGAGAGTGATGCAGCAGAGGCCTTTGTACTAGCACTTAAAAACTCCAGAGATGGAATTGCCGGTGTTGGAGCCTTGCCTCAATTGATTCAAGTTTGACCCTTGATCATTTTCTGAAAATCAGTTCTCATCTCTAAGTAAATCTATGTAAGTAGATTTACTTAGAGATGTTGAGCAAAGGGGGTTAAGGATGACTAGCACTGCACTGTCGGTAAAAAATCTACATAAAAGCTTTCGCGGCAGCTTATTCGAGTCCACAAAAGTTGCCGTCAATGATGTTTCATTTGAAGTTCCGCTTTCAAAGGTCACGGGTTTTGTTGGCGCCAATGGATCCGGTAAAACCACAAGCCTCAAGTGTATTTTAGACTTTATCAAAAAAGATTCGGGCGAAGTCCGCTTTTTTGGCGATCAGGTCCTGACTCCCGAGGTTAAAAAGCGCATAGGTTTTTTTCCTGAACGGCCATATCTATATGAATTTTTGACAGCCGCCGAGCTTTTGAAGTTTCACTGGGACCTCGCCGGTGGTGGCAGTGGTCATGCAGATGCAATTGACTCTGTCCTCAAAGAGGTAGGACTACTTGAGGTAAGAGATCGCAGGCTTCGCACTTTTTCAAAGGGCATGTTGCAGAGGGTAGGGATGGCCCAGGCCATTATCAATCGACCAGATCTACTTATTCTGGATGAGCCTATGTCGGGCTTAGACCCTGATGGCCGTTTTTTGATAAAAGAAATTATGCGAAGGTTGGCGGCGTCTGGGACTACACTTTTTTTTAGCAGCCATCTTCTTCATGATCTTCAGGAACTTTGCGACAATTTGGTTATCATTGATGGTGGAAAGATTCTTTTTCAAGGTCCGTTCAATCAGCTTAAAGAGAGTTTGAGCTTAAATCCATTGATGAATCTCGAAGAGGCCTTTCAAATTTTAAGAAAGAAAAATCAGGTGCAATCATGAAAAACACTCTGATTTTGGCAAAAGTTTTTTTATTGGAACTTATTCGTGAAAAGCTGCTTGTTGTCGGCATTGCGCTCTCGGTTGCGCTGAGTCTTCTGGGAATGGTGCTCGGAAATCTGAGCTTCGATGAAAGATCTAGAATTATATTTCATCTATCCTTGTCGGCTCTCCACCTAGTCTCGTTGGGTCTTGTTGTGGTGTTCGGATCTACTGTTCTTGCCAAAGAAATCGAAAAGCAAACATGTTTGTTGGTTTTGATACGCCCTGTGAGTCGTGTGCAATTTTATATTGGTAAGTTTTTAGCGATTTCAGGGTTGGTTCTTATCTTTCAGCTTTTAGTGTCGGTAGTCATAGGCTTTCTTATTGGTGAAGAGCTAAAGGTTGGATCATATTTGATGATATTTTCAGGCTTTTATCTCGAGAACGCATTGATTTTGGCTGCGACTCTCTTTGTTTCCGTCTTGATCCGTCCATCATTAGCATTGTTTTTTGGGGTGGGTTTTTTCTTGATCGGAAATTGGATTCCTGAGTTTGAGTTTTTCGCTGCAAAAAGTGAAAGCTTTGTTTTCAGGGCTATTGGCTCGACGATTAGATATTGGTTTCCTAATCTCTACCGCCTCAATTGGAGGTCGTTCACGCTGCTGAACGAAGGGGTGCCAATGTCAGATTATTTAAATTCTTTGGCGCATGGGTTTTGTTGGCTGGGTTTGCTTCTTGTATTGGGATCTTGGTTCTGGAAGCGGAGAGATCTTGTTTGATTTGGTAGAAGCTCTAGGATTGATTGTGCCTTTTTTCATATTTTTAGTCGGTGCCTGCCTTGGCAGTTTCGCCAACGTGATTATTTATCGCTGGCCCCTAGGAGAAAGCTTTGTTCAGCCCAGAAGCCGTTGTAGCTCTTGCAAAAAGCCCGTGGCATGGAGGGATAATATTCCTCTGCTCAGTTGGCTTCTGTTGAGAGGGCGCTGTCGTTATTGCCAGGCTTCATTTTCAGTGCGTTACTTTATGGTAGAGCTGCTGATGGGCGTTCTTTTTGTCATTTCCTATAAATTTATTGGCCTGCATTGGTACCTGCTTGAAGTCCTCATTTTTATTTTTGGTATAGTCACAGCAAGCTTTATTGATTTTGATCATTTTCTTTTGCCCGATTTTATCACATTGTCTGGAATCGCAGTGGGGCTGCTCGGGGCATTGCTAAATCCAGAAAGACAATTTGTAGACGCACTCATCGGTGTTGTTATGGGCGGAGGATTTCTTTGGGCCACAGCGTACATTTATTTTCTTGTCAGAAAAGAAGAAGGAATGGGTGGCGGTGATATTAAGTTATTAGCTTGGATCGGGGCAATCCTCGGCTGGAAGGCAATTCCATTTGTCATCATCTCGTCTAGCCTTTTGGGAAGTGTTGTGGGTTTGTTGCTAGCTTCCAGATCTAAGTCAGGTATGAAAACAATGATTCCCTTTGGTCCCTACCTAGCCATAGGTGGAGTTTTGTTTCTGTTCGGGGGCGAAAGTCTAGGGCTTTGGTATCTCCAAATCTTTCTTCCTGCTTTAAATTGATATTGAGTCGTTTTAAAAAAGCTTGAGCTTTCAGCCATTTGACACCTGTGCTGAGTACCTGCATCATTTTGTGAGTAGGCAATTAATACCTAGGGCGTAAAGCAATTGAAGTATTTCATGATGAGACTTTGATCGAAGAGGACATGGATGTTTTTTGGAAGTAAAAAGGTCATCGGATTAGATATTGGTTCAAGCACAATTAAAATTGCTGAACTCAATTTGGGTAGTAGCGGTGCTGAGCTCGTTTCTTTTGGATTTGCGCCGACTCCTATTGGAGCCATTAGCGGTGGTGAAATAGTTAATGGCAGTGCGCTGAGCCTTGCTATTAACAGCTTAGTTACGGAAGTTAAATCAAAGCGCAAAAAGGTTTCTCTAGGAATGTGGGGAACTTCGGTCATCATTAAAAAAATTACGATTCCTAAAATTGAAAAAAAACTAATTGCTGACCAGTTAAAGTGGGAAGCCGAACAGTACATTCCTTTTGACGTGAATGATATATCGCTCGCCTACCACCTGATCGAAAATAATCTCGCCCCTGAGACGTTAGATATTCTTCTTGTTGCGGCACAAAATGAAATGGTGAAGCACTATTCAAGTGTCGTTGAGAATGCAAAATTAGAAGTGGCGATTTTAGATGTGAGCGGATTCGCACTGGCTAATATTTTCGAGCTTAATTATGGGCGTATGCCAGGGCAGTGTTTGGCATTACTTAACATTGGAGCTTCGAATACAAACTTTGTTGTCATCAACAATGGAGATGTCATTTTTTCGAGAGACATTCCTAGTGGCGGCTCTAACTATACCAATGAGATTCAAAAAGAAATGGGTCTTTCTTTTGCAGAAGCTGAATCTCTCAAGTTGAGCGCTGCCACAAAAAATGAGGCTCCTGAACAAATCCAAAATATTATTGCTGCCTCCAATGAGGCAATGACAGAAGAGATTCGAAATGGCATCGATTTTTTTGGAGCCAGCACTTCGGGCCTTACAATTAGTCGATGTTACTTTTCTGGTGGTGGAGCCTTGATGCCGGGTTTAATTCCTAAAATTTCAGAAATGGCAAATATTCCGTTGGAGCCATTAAATCCATTTGCAAAAGTAAAAATTGGAAAGAATTTAACACCTGGATATTTAAAACAAGTTAGCACCTTTGCTCCTATCTCTGTTGGTTTGGGGTTACGCAAGGTGGGTGACCAATGATAAAAATTAATCTGGTTTCTAGGGATCAACTAAAGAGAATTAAGTCTGGTGTTGCAACAAATGAAACAAGTTTTGACGAAGGCCACCTTGATAGAAAGTCTTTAGTTAATCTGGCCATTATTTTGGCTTTTCCATTGGGCCTTTATTTTTACGAAACGCAGACGATTCCGGCCAAAGAAGCTGACGTAGCAGCAAAACAAGTTCTTTTGGGGCAGTTGACGGCGACCAATCAAAAGGCCTTATCAGCAGTGACTGAAATCAAAAAGTTTAAAATCGATCAAGCTCGCATTCAAAGTCAAATCGGCGCTTTAGAAAGCCTAAAAAGAGGTCGGGCTCAAGAGGTTAAGGTGCTGGATACAATTCAAAAAAACATTCCTTCCAAAGTGTGGCTTGAGGATGTTTCGATTGAAAATCCAACGGTCAGGCTTAAGGGGCTATCAGCTACGGACCAGGGTTTGACAACATTTATGGACGCGCTTTCGCGAAGTATATTTCTCCGTGATGTCAGTTTAATTAAATCTGAGCAAGTTGATGGGCAAGGAATGAATCAGGCCAAAAAATTTGAGATCAGTTGTGTGTTGGAGAAGGTTCAATGATTAAGTATTTGAACAAGATCGCTAGATTCACAATGCAGCAAGTTCTTTTTTCGGGAATTTTGGCTGGAGCGCTTTATTACTTCACTTTTTTTAATGATGGCTCAGCCGTCAATACTGCGCTGAATGAAATGAATCAGCAAGTCTCTGAACAAGAGGCCAAAAAGAAAGAGTCTGCAGATCTATTAAAGCAAGAAGAGCAAATTCGCGCTTTAGTTCGGCAGCTCAGTGAGCAGTACAAATTAATTTCAGCTCAAATTCCTACCGAGATTCAGCCATTTGAAATTTTAAAAACAGTTGATGCAATGGCGGCCACGTCGGGAGTTTTGATTAAAACGAAAGAGCCCAAAAAGCCGATCAAAAAAGAGATCGTCGAGGAGATTCCGCTCCGAATCGTGGCGGAAGGCAGGTTTGCGGAATTAACACTTTTTTTATTTAATTTGGTCAATACAGAGAGAGTCTCCAGACTTTTAAGCTTTACGATTCGACCGATTTCAACTGGCGCTTCAAGCACAAGTACAGTGCGTCCTGGCAATCTTGTTTTAGATTTGGTTTTGGCAAATTATCGCTTTTTAGGTGACGCAAAAGAAAGTGAAACTGCGGCACAGCAAGGAGCAGCAAAAAAATGATGAAATTAATGATGTTCACTTTAGTTATTGTCGTTTCTACTTGTGGGATTTTCTCATGGGCGCAAGAGCCGGTCCCAGCGACGAATATTCAGCCTAGTAACCCAACACCGCCGGGGAATATCGCTCCTTCAGTGTCAGCTGTGCCCTCGGCCCCAACGGCCGATGGCGCAACAGCTGCGGCGACAAACTCTACGGACACTTACAGCTATGATCCTACTGGAAAAAGAGATCCTTTTCGCCCCGAAGAGGAGAAAGAAGTCCTTGTCGAGGACTCCTCAGGAGCTGTCGTTAAGCGCAGTGAAGGTCCAGCTCCACTGGCTCCCCGCGAGTTAGATCCGCTGGAAGCCTTTGATCTAAGTCAGCTCAAAGTGTCGGCAATTATTTGGGACGTCAAAAATCCTCGAGCTTTGTTGCGTGATCCGAATGGAGGGACCCATACTGTGCGTCTCAAATCCAGACTTGGAAGACGCAACGGCTTTGTGGTTGCGATTCGCGAGGGTGAAATTGTCGCTGTTGAGTATGATGTCGAATCGGATCAATGGGTGAAGTCATTTAAAGTTCTAGAACTGAGGTAAGCCATGGATGGTTTTATGAAAAAGATAGCATTGTTGTGTTCGGTCAGCCTTTTGTTTTTTACTTTGGGCTGCGCTACAGGCTCGAGCAGTGGCGATGGCGCAGATTTCCCGGGTTCAGACAGTGCCTCCGTTGACTCGTCCGCAAATAGTTTATCGGGCTCAGAAGACACTATCGAAGCCGAGCTAGCTCAAAACAAAGAGAGCAAGGCTTCTGCTTCCAATGACGATTTAGCCTTAAGTGACGAGCCGACAAAAACCGAAAACAAACCGGCCCCTGAAAATGCCCCTCAAACTATTCCTGTGGAGCCAGAACCGGCCCCACTTCCGAACCTGTTGGTAGAAGAACCTACTCCTGTCGTACCGACTCCAGCCCCCGAAATTGTTGAGAGCAAAAATTCCAGCGTGCGTCGTCAAATTAAGCGTCTTCAGTTTAAAGCGACTGATGGCGGTAACTTGATCGTGATTGAGGGCGACGGTCCTTTGCAATTTACAACGCGTACAAACTCGGCCACAAACCAGTTTATCATCAATGTCCCCAATGCTTTTTTGACTAAAAAAGCATTGATGCCTTTGAATACAAAGGATTTTTCTGGCTCTGTCGGAGCAGTTGATACTTACAATGACAACGCAACAAATTCGGCACGGATTTTAGTTCAGTTGCGAGACGGAGCCATCGAGCCGCTGGTTCAGTCCGAAGGCAATTCTTTGTTGATCACTTCGGTCAATACTAAATCTGAGGCGCCATCCGCAGCGCAGGCAGAACAGCCGCAAGATGCAGATTCTGCCGCTGGCGAGACGACTTTCGCTCAGACTCCTCAATCAAAGCTTTTGTCTACAACCTCACTCGAAGAGTTTTTGGGCACGAACCAGCAATTTTATGGCAAAAAAATATCGATCGAAGCCAATGACGCCGAGATCAGAGACATCATCAAGTTCATATCTGACGAAAGCGGCGTGAATCTAGTTTTGCATGACGAAGTAAAGGGCAAGCTTTCACTCAAGCTTCGGCAAATTCCGTGGGATCAAGCCCTTGTTGTTATCATGAAGACACACAAATTGGGCTATTCTCGGCAAGGACAAATTCTAAGGATTGCTCGATTAGATGACCTTAAGAAAGAAGAAGAGGATTTCGCAAAAGCAGCAAAGCTCAAGCAAACCATTCTTCCGCTTTATGTTAAAATGATTCCCGTGAGCTATGCCAAGGTTGATCAGCTGGTCACTCAAGTGCAGCCATTTCTCAGTGAGCGGGGCAAAGTTATTGCCGAGCCCCGAACCAGCGCGATTGTTATATCTGATATCGAAGAAAATATCGCAAAAATTCAAAAGCTCATCACAAGTCTCGACACGCCTCCTGCGCAAGTTCTCATCGAAGGCAAAGTGGTCGAGGCGCGGGACACGTTTTCTCGCACGATTGGTTTGAACTGGAATTCAACCGGAGAGTCCATCGATCTTGGAACAAATACCAAGGGCGGCAAACAAACAATCAATACGACCGCATTTCGTTCTAGCACCGGAGCTTCTGCGGGAAGTGGCACCTTAAACTTTAGCTTAGGCACAATCGACCTTCTGGGCGATTTGACGGCGACCCTTGCGTTGGGCGAAAACGTGGGTGATGTAAAGGTTCTGTCATCGCCTCGCATTTTGACTCTTCACAATGAGCCAGCTGAAATTTCACAAACGACGCAAATTCCCTTGTTGTCGACCAATGTGAGCACAACGGGACAAATCACCACTTCGGCGACATTTAAGGATATTCCTCTGAAGCTTACAGTGACTCCTCAAGTTACCAATGATGCTTCGGTTATTTTGGCTGTCGACGTCAATCGTGGGTTTGCCGGGGACATTGTCGATCAAGCATCGCAGGCGAGGTCTATCAATACCAGAGCCGCAAAAACCAAGGTAATTGTCAGAAATGGTCAAACCGCTGTTATCGGTGGAATTTACCAAACGGACTCTTCAACTTCGGAGACAAGAATACCAGTTTTGGCAGATATCCCCGTTTTGGGTTGGCTCTTCAAAAGTAGGCAAGTCAGCAGAGAAAAAAATGAACTCATGATTTTCTTAACTCCACGAATTGTCGGGCAGGCAGACAGCGGAATTTCATCGCCGATTCCGTTAGGTCCGACCGGATCTGCGGCGTTGCCAGATCTTCCCAAGGCCTCCGAAGGTTCGTCTGAGAGCAAGAGCCCACAGGCTCCAGAGGGTGGTCTTCAGCTATGAAGCTATTAAAAGTAGTTGGTGAGGCTAATATGAAAACTGTGAAGGACTCCATTCGGTTGATTTTTTGCCTGATTTTATTTCCGTGTCTTTTTGTTGGCTGTAAAAAGTCAAACACTTCGACATTAACTCTGTCATTGTCTCCAAAGACTGTGACGGCTTTGAATGTTGTGGCGTGGACGTGTGCTGATAAAGAGAAATATGCTAGCGACTCAACTCACGGGCCCACCGGATCAGCCGCATCGGCAAGCTTTCGTTCGATGGTGATTACTTGGTCTAACACCAACGCAGATCTTTTAGTTTATGCCATGAGAATTACAGGCAAAAATACAAGTGGTGCGGCGATTGACGTTACCCTCTCAGGACAAGACTTTTGGGCGTCGGTATTTGGAGGCGGTCTTGATACCACTAAAAATTGCTATTTTTGTGCTATTCCCAAAACAACGAAGGAGAACCCTACCTGGACGCAAACGGTCACTGCAGGTGTGACTTTTACGAACTATTTAGGAACCGCGACAGCTGGAACCGGATGCGGTCCGATGGTTACTGGTATTTCAGTGCCCACCACCCAGGTCGGAGATGTGCTATTAAATTTAAAAGCTACAATTCTTGCTTATTCGACCGACTCCGATGGCAACGTCAACAACGAATATGCGACATTCCCTTTTACGGTTAGGCTCCAGGCTCCGCCACTATAATGCCACCACTATCGCCGCCACTATACCGCCGCCATTGCAAAGCCTCAGTTCGATGTAAGTGCCATACTTCGCCAAATTGAGACTTCAAAAATGATTTCAAAGAATTTCGTATTGAATGCAGTCTATGGCTAAGCTATTCAAGAGCCATGGATCTATTTAACCAGCCACTCAAGCATCAGCCCGAATCGATGGACCTTTTCTCTCAGCCCGAACTGGCCGGAACACCGCTTGCCGAAAAACTGCGCCCGGCTTTACCCGATGATATTTTAGGGCAGAGTGCCGCCGGTCATTATCTAAAAAGAATTCGTCAAGGTGGGCACCCCAGCTCACTTATACTTTGGGGGCCTCCAGGTAGCGGAAAAACAAGTTATGCCCGCGCCCTAATGGCAGAATTAAGCTCCGGGCAAAACTCAACGCCCAACTCAACCCGCACCTCAAAGCTAAATTGTCAGTCACGTTTTGGCAACGCCACCGATTTGGGTGCCAAGGACCTTCGAGAGATCGGCCAGAAGGCTCAATACGATCGCAAAGCCTACCAAATACAAACCGTTTTATTTGTCGATGAAATTCATCGCCTCAATAAGTCTCAGCAAGATGTGCTGCTTCCATTTCTTGAGAGCGGGGACCTCATTTTGATCGGTGCAACAACCGAAAACCCTTCATACGAGCTTAATCGGGCCGTGTTGAGCCGCTGCCAACTAATTGTATTTGAGAGATTGACCAATGAAACACTAAAAAAATTGGTCTCCAAAGCATTTGCTAAGCTCAACCTTTCTGCAGAGAGTGTTTTGACTGCCAATGCACAATCATCACTGATTGATTTCGCCGACGGCGACGCGCGCAAGTTGCTAGGCTTCATCGAAAACATCTCGTCTTATTGGGGCTCTTCAAAAAATACTCCAGAAAATACCCCCGAAGCTTTATCAGAGCTCGACATTCAGAAGATCGTAGGCGCTTTAGCTCTGGGCTATGATCGCGACGGTGATCAGCATTTTGATCTGCTCTCAGCTCTGATTAAATCAGTCCGAGGCAGCGACGCTGATGCGGGACTTTATTATTTGGCTCGAATGCTAAAAGGAGGAGAACCTCCGCTCATCATTGCTCGTCGCTTAGTTGTGCTAGCCTCCGAAGATATCGGAAATGCTGACCCAAGAGCCCTCTCAGTTGCCATTGCTGGCGCACAGGCTGTTGAGCTGGTTGGGCTTCCGGAGTGCTCCATAAATCTAGCTCAAGTTATCACCTACATGGCTTCCGCGCCCAAATCCAATCGAAGTTATTTAGGACTGCGCAAAGCTGAGCAATTGGTAGAGGCAAGGGGATCCCTCAAAGTTCCATTGCCTCTGCGATCTTCGAAGACTCAAGCTATGAAGGGCTTAGGCTACGGAGCTGGATATATCTATCCTCATGATTGCCCAAAAGGTTTTTCTCACCAGTCTTATTTGCCCGAAGAGCTTAAGGGGACCGAAATCTACAGTCCCTCTGAGCGAGGCTTTGAAAAACAAATTTCCGAATTCAAAAAGTGGATTAAATCTTAGAAAAAAGATCCTGTGGATAATAAAGACCTTAGATTAAAAGCTTAAAATTGCCTTTGAGCACAAACACACAAACAGTCCTCGCTCCCTTGAGAAAGATGCCAGTGTTTCGTGTTGGCAGGAATTTCTACGCGGTCTCCCGCGCGCAATAAAAACTGATTTCCGGCAATATTAAAAAGCAATTCTCCTGATATCACGGTGCGAACTTCTCCAAAGGGATGCCTGTGCTCACTTATTTTTGTCTGAGGAACATAGAGCTCTTCCGCAGGGTCAAGCCCTTCCGTGGAATACATCATTTTCACAAGTTCTTTAGACGGAGTCAGTGGAGCTTGCCAGCGAGTGATCAACATTTGTTACCTCTTTTGAACCTAGAATATATACTTTGAAACAAAAAAAAAATCTAGCTTTGAGACAAGATGTGACCGCTTGCAGTTGAACTTGTCTCAAGGAGATACATCTTGTGGCTCTTGGACGTCCTTTGCGAATCATTGGTTATGCTTCATGCTGTCTCAGTTCGATTCAGGCTGAAGAGTTGTTCAAAAATTATAGATAAAATTAACTGAATTCGTTAAGTCGCATCCATTGCTCGTCGATAGGGTCTATGAGCCTCAACGTCGGGACATCTGTTCGTTGAGACTTCTATTTTTAGGAGGAGCGCAAATTGGGTGAATCACAAGCCTCATTAAAATCATCACAGCTACTGGACGAGGTGTTAAACTTTGTTGAATCAACCTCGGGATTGTCATCTCGCATCTCAGAGAGTGGCTTTGTCGAAATACTCCAGGCAGTAGATGGAAAAAGTTTTGTCTTCAGTTCTAATACGCTAGAGGAAGTTCTCGCACGTACAGATGCCGACGGAAAAAACTTTATTCAGATCAACTTTGAGTCCGGGATTAAGGTTCTATTTACGGAAAATCTTGTCGGCTTCAAGCCAAGAGAGACTTCAGGTTTAGACATGTCAAAAATCCCCAAAGTTGTAACGACTCCAGACTTATTATCCGTTTTTGAAGCCATCGAAGAAAGCCTGAGCTCAGAATTGACACCAGAATCTGAGGTTGAAGTTCTAAAAAAGGTATTCCAGTCGATATTGATGGGCGGCGAGCTAGCTGGCTTTGATCTTAGCTTTGAGCGTCGATGGATTGGCCGACTTGTTCCGCCTAAAATTCGCGCTTCAGCTTAAATATCAAATACTTGAATCCGAATTGGGCGCAATTTTATGCCCACTGAAGGCTTAAAGCGCCACCCAATTTGCTCGATAAACAAGCAAATCTGCGAATTCATTTAAATATACGAAAATAGTTATTGACCATAAGTCCTCCCCGGGGCACAACACTCCAACTTTTTGGGGGCATAGCTCAGCTGGGAGAGCATCTGATTTGCATTCAGAAGGTCGCAGGTTCGATCCCTGTTGCCTCCACCAAAAGCGCCTCTTTTTTGGACAGTTTTTAAAGATTTTTTTTAAATAAAAAAATCTTTAAAAAAAGAAAAAAAAGATGTTGACGGGAAAGCGGAGTTTAAGTAAACCCTGATTTCTCTTTCGCTCTTTGAAAACTGAATAGTTAGATGTTAAATGGTTTTTGGGTTCTCGATAAAAAGCTCTTTAATTAGAGTTTTGTTATCAAAATTTCTTTAAGAAAAACCCTTCAATAATTTAGTAGAACAAGTTGGTTTCGCAACCAACAGCTAAGCGTTGATGGTCTAGATTTAAACTGGAGAGTTTGATTCTGGCTCAGAACAAACGCTGGCGGCGTGCCTAATACATGCAAGTCGAACGAGGAAAGCTTTCGGGTGAGTACTAGTGGCGCACGGGTGAGTAACGCGTGGGTAATGTGCCATAGAGTGGGGGATAACCAGTCGAAAGACTGGCTAATACCGCATAAGACCACAAGATCTGAGGATCAAGGGGTTAAAGGTTTTTCGCTCTATGATCAGCCCGCGTGAGATTAGCTAGTTGGTGAGGTAATGGCTCACCAAGGCAACGATCTCTAGATGGTCTGAGAGGATGATCATCCACACTGGAACTGAGACACGGTCCAGACTCCTACGGGAGGCAGCAGTAGGGAATATTGCACAATGGAGGAAACTCTGATGCAGCGACGCCGCGTGAGTGATGAAGGCCTTCGGGTTGTAAAGCTCTGTCGTACGGGAATAATACAGTGAATGTACCGTGCAAGAAAGGATCGGCTAACTTCGTGCCAGCAGCCGCGGTAAGACGAGGGATCCAAGCGTTGTTCGGAATTATTGGGCGTAAAGCGGGTGCATGTGGCTCTGTAAGTCAGGTGTGAAATCCCAGGGCTCAACCCTGGAAGTGCATTTGATACTGCAGAGCTTGAGTGCTGGAGAGGTAAGTAGAATACCTAGTGTAGTGGTGAAATACGTAGATATTAGGTGGAATACCGGAGGCGAAGGCGGCTTACTGGCCAGACACTGACACTCAGACCCGAAAGCGTGGGGATCAAACAGGATTAGATACCCTGGTAGTCCACGCCATAAACGATGGATACTTGTTGTTGGAGGTATTGACCCCTTCAGTGACGAAGCTAACGCGTTAAGTATCCCGCCTGGGGAGTACGGTCGCAAGATTAAAACTCAAAGAAATTGACGGGGGCCCGCACAAGCGGTGGAGCATGTGGTTTAATTCGATGCAACGCGAAGAACCTTACCTAGACTTGACATGTACTGGAAGAGTAGCAGAAATGCTCTCGCCTTCGGGCCGGTACACAGGTGCTGCATGGCTGTCGTCAGCTCGTGTCGTGAGATGTTGGGTTAAGTCCCGCAACGAGCGCAACCCCTGCCTTTAGTTGCCAGCATTAAGTTGGGCACTCTAAAGGGACTGCCGGTGTTAAACCGGAGGAAGGTGGGGATGACGTCAAGTCCTCATGGCCCTTATGTCTAGGGCTACACACGTGCTACAATGGTAATTACAGAGGGAAGCTAAGTCGTAAGATGGTGCCAATCCCTTAAAAGTTATCTAAGTTCGGATTGAGGTCTGCAACTCGACCTCATGAAGGTGGAATCGCTAGTAATCGCGGATCAGAACGCCGCGGTGAATACGTTCCCGGGCCTTGTACACACCGCCCGTCACACCATGAAAGTTGGCTGTACCAGAAGTCGCTGCGCTAACCGCAAGGAGGCAGGCGCCCAAGGTATGGTTAATGATTGGGGTGAAGTCGTAACAAGGTAGCCGTAGGGGAACCTGCGGCTGGATCACCTCCTTTCTAAGGATTCTCAAGTTCTTCGGAACTTCAAAATTCTAAGGTCAGCCAAAGCTTAGGCTTTGTGAGTACTCAAAAACCAACATCTAGCTATTTAGTTTTGAAAGAGTGAATCGTCTGGGCCTGTAGCTCAGTTGGTTAGAGCACACGCTTGATAAGCGTGGGGTCGGATGTTCAAGTCATCCCAGGCCCACCAAATTGGGCAACTAGTACAGACGTTTACTGATTTTTATTGTTCTTTGAAAATTGAATAGATTGATTTAAGTGATTTTTAGCGAGGTTAGTTCCGTTTTTATTAAGCTACTAAGGGCTTACGGTGGATGCCTTGGCACTAAGAAGCGATGAAGGACGTGGTAAGCTGCGATAAGCTTCGGGGAGTGGCACACACACTTTGATCCGAAGATTTCCGAATGAGGAAACTCACCATTTATGGTATCTTGTAGTGAATTCATAGCTATAAGAAGCGAACGAGGGGAAGTGAAACATCTCAGTACCCTCAGGAAAAGAAATCAAATCAGAGATTCCCCTAGTAGTGGCGAGCGAACGGGGAAAAGCCCAAACTTTGTTCATTAATTTGAATGGAGGGTTGTGGGACCTCAATGTGAGACCTAAGCAGTTATATGAACAGTTTGGAAAGACTGGCCAAAGAAGGTGATAGCCCTGTAATTTAAAACTGTGAAGGCTCTAGAGGTATCCCGAGTACCATCGGACACGTGAAATCCGTTGGGAATCCAGGAGGACCATCTCCTAAGGCTAAATATTCCTTAGTGACCGATAGTGAACAAGTACAGTGATGGAAAGGTAAAAAGAACCCCGAGAGGGGAGTGAAATAGAACCTGAAACCGTAAGTCTACAAGCAGTGGAAGCACTTTATATGTGCGACCGCGTACCTTTTGCATAATGAGTCAGCGAGTTATCTTTGCAGGCAAGGTTAAGGCGTTGCAGCTGTAGCCGTAGCGAAAGCGAGTCTGAATAGGGCGATTTAGTCTGCAGGGATAGACCCGAAACCCGGCGATCTAATCATGGACAGGTTGAAGCGGGGGTAACACCTCGTGGAGGACCGAACCAGTTGAAGTTGAAAATTCTTTGGATGATCTGTGATTAGGGGTGAAAGGCCAATCAAGCTGGGTGATAGCTGGTTCTCCCCGAAATATATTTAGGTATAGCTTCCGATAAATTGTATCATGGAGGTAGAGCACTGGATGGGCTAGGGGTCCTTACCGGATTACCAAACCCAAATAAACTCCGAATGCCATTGATATCTACTCGGGAAGGCAGTCGTGGGGTGATAAGGTCCCATGACGAGAGGGAAAGAGCCCAGAACAACAGCTAAGGTCCCTAAATTTGTGCTAAGTGGAGAACGTTGTGGATTTACTTTGACAACTAGGAGGTTGGCTTAGAAGCAGCAATCCTTTAAAGAAAGCGTAATAGCTCACTAGTCTAGTGAATCTGCGCGGAAGATACAACGGGGCTAAGCACAGTACCGAAGCTTTGTCTTGTACGCAAGTACAGGGGTAGGGGAGCGTTCTAGTATAGGATGAAGGTTGACCGTTAGGACAGCTGGACGAACTAGAAGTGATCATGCTGACATAAGTAGCGTTGAACTCGGGTGAAAAACCCGAGCGTCGAAAACTCAAGGATTCCTGGGCAAGGATAATCCTCCCAGGGTTAGTCGAGTCCTAAGATGAGGCCAATTGGCGTAGTCGATGGCAAAACGGTTAATATTCCGTTACCAGATCTAGAATTGTAATCGGAGGGACAGAATAGGTAGTCACAGCCTCTTATTGGATTGAGGTGTAAACGTGTAGGTGGTGTCGTAGGTAAATCCGCGGCACTTAACACTGATGCGTGAATGCGAGGGACTTGTCCCGGAAGTGTGAGGAGCCATGTTCTCAAGAAAAGCTTCGATTATTAGCTAGACTGCTCGTACCGTAAACCGACTCAGGTGAGTGGGGTGAATATCCTAAGACGATGGGGTGAAATTTGGTTAAGGAACTCGGCAACTTATCACCGTAACTTCGGGAAAAGGTGAGCCTGCGGGAGTGTAAGGACTTGATCCCCAAGCTTCTTCAGGTCGCAGAGAAATGGGAGTAGCGACTGTTTATCAAAAACACAGGCATGTGCAAAGTCTCAAGACGACGTATACGTGCTGACGCCTGCCCGGTGCTGGAAGGTTAAGAGGATTTGTCAGCGCAAGCGAAGCAGAGAATCGAAGCCCCAGTAAACGGCGGCCGTAACTATAACGGTCCTAAGGTAGCGAAATTCCTTGTCGGGTAAGTTCCGACCTGC
>CANCBY010000028.1 GCA_947374445.1 Pseudobdellovibrionaceae bacterium | reverse complement strand
AGTAATCTTGAAGAAGCTCGAGCCCGGGGCGGAAAAATTATTGCGATGGGTTCCGGTAAAAATGAAAAGCTAAAAAGTGTTTCAGATCGTTATCTTGCCATTCCGCAAGCCCACTGGTCGACCAATCCTATTTTGGCGGCCATTCCATTGCAATTGATGGCATTTCATTTGGCAGCTAGCCTTGGACATGATGTAGATCAACCGCGAAACCTGGCAAAAAGTGTGACAGTGGAGTAATATTCTCGAGGTAAGTCGAGGAAGCCACCTTTGTTTCTACACAGGACCGTCGATCTGAAATAGAATATGGGGATGAAAAAACTCATCGATATTTTAATCGACAACATTGTGTATATCATATTTGGTGGCATGTTTTTCTTTGTTTATCTCAGCACTAGAAAAAGAAATCAGCAGCACAAAGAAGCAAAAAAACTTATTGAAAAGGCCATTAAGTCAGGTGTTAACGAGCCGATGACCTTGCATCCAGAGGTCGACCCGGTTCTTTGTGCCGGCTGTGGTGCTTGTACAAAAGTTTGCCCCGAAGGTGATATACTAAAATTAATAAATCATAAAGCTGTTCTGGTTGGACCCAGCAAATGCGTCGGACATGGAGAGTGTGAACGCGCTTGTCCAGTGGACGCGATTAAGCTTGTGTTTGGAACCAAGACAAGAGGAATGGACATTCCAAGGCTTTCCGGAAACTATGAAACAAATGTCAAAGGACTTTATATCGCGGGTGAACTTGGTGGCATGGGGCTTATCCGAAATGCTATCAAACAGGGTATTTTGGCAGGGCAAGATGCTATATCAAAACTTTCGTCGGACGCTGCAGATTATGATCTGCTAGTGGTGGGCGCTGGTCCAGCTGGGCTCGCTGCTTCGATGACGGCCATCGCACAAAAAAAGTCCTATTTATGTATCGAGCAGGGTTCATTTGGTGGAACGGTCTATAATTTTCCACGGCAAAAAGTTGTTATGAGTCATCCATTTGAACTTCCTTTGGTAGGGCAAAAAAAGTTTGAATCCAATAAAGTTTCAAAAGAGCAATTGCTTTCTTATTGGAGCGAAGCTCGAAAGAAAGTCGGACTCAAAGTTAGTGAGCAAACCAAGTTTGAAAACTTAGAAAAAATTGGAAATATATTTTCTGTGAAAACAGACAAGGGAGTTTTCAAAGCTAGAAAAGTGATTCTCTGCATGGGAGTTCGAGGCAGCCCGAGAAGGCTTGGTGTGCCAGGTGAAGATCTAAGTAAAGTGACTTATAACCTATTAGATCCCGAGCAATATCAGGGGCAAAGTGTTGTCGTTGTCGGCGGTGGAAATGCCGGAGTTGAAGCGGCCCAGATGCTTGGGGATCCTAAATGGAATAACAAAGTTCATCTGCTAGTTCGGAGTGAAACCTTTGACCGGTGCAACGAGGATAATATCAAACGCATCACAGCCATGAAGCAAAAAGGTCAGGTAGAAATTTGGTTTAACTCAAGTGTGCAAGAGGTTTTGAAAGACCAAATAAAAATCAAAAAAGAAAACAAAATTGAAGAGCTTAAAAATAGTTTTGTTTTCGTATTTGCAGGCGCTGAGATGCCTCATAAGTTTTTAATGAGCTTGGGCATTCAGATTGACAAAAAATTTGCCGAAGGCCTAGGTAATTAGGATGAAAAAGTATTTGGGTGTTTGGATTTTTTCATCTTTAGTTGTTGGATTTGAATATTACGCGCTTAATTTTAACCCTCATTTGAGCTTGCTTGCTAAGCTACAGAGCCGAGGCCTGCTTGGGCAAAGTCTTGATATATCTCCATCGCCCGGTCGTATGGTGAGCCTTTGGTTGGGGTGGGTGGGATTGAGTTTGATGATTATAATGAACGTCTACTCGATGAGAAAACGTTTTCGCTTCATGCAAAGCTGGGGAAAACTATCAGCATGGCTTAATTTTCATGTATTTTGTGGATTGCTTGGCCCAACGCTCATACTTTTTCACTGCAATTTTAAAGTCAGAGGCCTCGTGAGCATTAGTTTTTGGTCTATGGTCGTATCGTTCACTAGTGGAATTATCGGACGGTATTTTTATGTTCAGATGCTGCGAGAGAAAAATTTTTTTGAAACAGAAGCTGAGCGTATTGAGCAAAAAATAGATAGAATGTTGCAACGGACTCTGGCCGCTGTTTCTCTTGAAGAGAATCAAAAGTACAAAGAGCTTGCCTTGCGGCATGCTGGGCTATTGCCTGGAGACCTTGACTCGATCAACCCCTTTCAGGCTTTGGCGCATGCTTTCGCTGGAGATATTCGAATGTCATTCAGTCCGCCACTGATTCCGGCTGCTTGGCCAGCTGGGAGCAAATATCTACTGGCTGGATTTGCCTTAAACAAAAGACGAGCTAGCTTTCTCGCACCTTTTCAAAAACTAATGGGATACTGGCATGCATTCCATTTTCCCTTCGCCATCTTTATGTATGTGGTTGCTGTGATTCACATACTTGCAGCGATGGTTTTGGGTGTTTAATAGCTCATCCGATTTAAACTTTAGGTTTAGATTTTAGAGCTAGAGGCCCTAAGCATTCTTAATCGGGCAAAGCCAGCCACCAAAAGTAAAATCTGCAACACGACAAAGATCGCCATCGCTGTCGCTCCACCACTTGAAAAGCCGTAAGAGTGAAGTCCCGCTGCAAGCACAAAGTTGACTCCATACCATGCCATAACAACTAGCAAGTAAGCCACCGGAGACCATGCTAGCAGCGAAAACGAGGTCGTCCATCCGATGAGACGAGAATGCATAATTGCCAAAAAACCAAGATCTGCAATAAGCGCCCAAGTTTCTTTTGGGTCCCATCCCCAGAACCGGCCCCAAGAATAATCAGCCCAAATTCCTCCCAAAATAATTCCCATGGTAAGAAGAAAGCATCCCAATTGGATCATGCGATAAGCATAGTGAGAATATTCTTTAAAGAAAGCTTCGTTATCGCGATAGAGCCACAATCTGACGAGAGCTGTATTTCCAAGCACCATGGCGATAGTAAAAGCTGCGTAAGAAATCGTAATAGTTGTGACGTGAGTTGACAGCCAAAAATTATTGCGAAGAACTGCCACGATGGGATCTAAATCAGGACTCAATATCAGTGGAATTTGGTAGGTCAACATAAGCATCAAGCCGCTAGCGATCAGGCTTAGACCCGGAAGGACGTAGTTTTTGTAAAGAACAAAAAGAAGCAGACTAAATACAAGCACTCCGAATGAGACCCAGATCATTGTGCTGTACATGTTTGTCACTGGAGCAAAGCGCGTAATGTAGATTCTAAATGCTAGACCCGTTACTAAAATCGCAAGAGGAATGGCATAGAGAAACGTGGTTGTGCGAAATGAAATTTTGTTCTTGAATAAGGGCATAAAAAAGCAAAATCCAAAAACCAACGAAAGAATAGAAGCCCAAAGAAAAAACTGAGCATTGTTAAAAAAGACTTCGGTTTCCATTTTTTCAAGTGAGTGCTGAAAAAGCTCTGGAGTTTTTTGCGATCTCACGATTGAAATTAAAGCTTGGGCCTGCTGTTTTTGAACTTCACCGGGTTGAGAGAGCGATTGAAAGAATTTTGGAATTTGAGCTTGAACATCACTGTTCATGCCATTCGGACTGTTTTGCGCTCCATGATTGTTATCTAAGAAAGTGTAATCTGCTGATTGCATGATGTGCTGACCAGAAATTACTTCTGAAAGCAAAGAGGCCTGCTGCAGGACTTCAAGAACAGCTTTGTCATGTGCGGTCAGTGATTTGGCATTTTGCTCTTGTTTCTTTTGAATCGGCTCTGACATAGCTCCTAATTGAGTGCTTTGAAGTTCTGCCAAAGAAAAGAATCGTTTTTCTTTTAGAAAGCCAAGCTCTTGTCGTAATTGAACATCGCGAACTTCGACGATCTCGACAAAGCCTGCACCTTCATAGCGCGTCAACGCCAGATAGGCTTGAACGGCAGGAACTGAAAAACGAGAGTAAGAACCGTTAACAAACATCATCACTTCTCGAGCAAGAGTATCTAGCGGCTTTAGTCTGCCATTGTGGTGAACGGGTAAAAAGCGAATAGGCTCAAGCTCTACGTTAGCAGCAATGAATTTAAATTCGTTGAGAGCTTTTTCGCCAGAAATCGCGGCTTTTGGCGCGGCTTCGTCATTGCCCTGCATTTGTGCGTGATTAGCATCTTTGGGTGGATTTCCAGATGGCGTTTGTGCAAAGCTCGAGAAAGAGATAAAAAACAGAAGAGCGATAAGTTTAAGCATTTTTAACATTCCTTTTCAGATAGTTTTTCCAAACTCTTGAACGCATTAGAGTGATAATGATGATTCCTAAACCTAAAATCAGGCTTCCTGCATATTTGAGAGGTCTGCCAGGATCTTGGTTGACTGAAAAAATTGAAAGCGTCTGCTCTGGCGTTATCGAATAGCTAGCTTGGTAAACAGTAAAGCCGTCGAGCTTTAAGGGTTCGTTCATTGAAATTTTTTGTATGATCCCAGTTTTTCCGATTTGGACAAGACTCTCGTATGACATTGGAGTCGCAGTTCCCGGGTAATCAATTTTAGAAAATTTTTCGAGCTTCAATTCGAAAGGCAATTCAATAGATTGTCGGCCAAAATAAACAACGGCACTTTTTCCTGCAATCTGGATTTGCTTTTGCTCGCCTTCTGCCAGCCAAAACTCTTGAGAGGGGCTTCCTGTTGTGGCAATAAGCATCGCGCTGGGTGGGAGCTGCTGCGATTTTTCAGGATTGATTGGAGTCGCCACGATACTTTCAGTCGCCTTGCTTCGTACTGATCCTAAAAATATCTTCATTCCCATCCAAGGAGTTTGGAGACTTTGCCCCTCGTTTAAAATTTCAGTTTGTACAACCTGACTGTTTTTAATCAAAGTCACACGAGCTTTCGATTTTTCTTTTGGATCGACCGAAAAAATAATCGTGTTGTCACCCTTCATGGCGGCCTGGGCTCCGGTCAACATATCAGCGCTTGCTGCATCGGAAGTAGGCGCGACCTCCATTGTCGACGGAGCGCCGGAGCCACCGTGGGGAGATGTGGGCACGGCTTCAATATCTTTGGCCTCAAAGGCAAAGCGATAACCAAAAGCCCCGTCTTTATTTAAGGAAAATCCAGCGAATTTAGCGTACAGAACTTCTCTTAGTTTTTTGCCATTTTTTTCAATAAAAAATTCAATGGCAGGGTTGGCAACAGTTGGGTTTGGATTTTCTGTGACTTTATTTTCAGACACAACTGCATGCTGATAAAGTTTACTAAGCGAGATTTGAATTCCATCAACTGAAACCTTTTGTTTTTGCAGTTCTGAAATATTGATTTTTTTAACCTTCTTTGGGTCTTTGAGATCCGTTAGAATGAGAAATGCGGCTTGCGAAGATTTTGTTGTAGATGTCGAATTGACTGTCCTTTTTTCAACCTTATGAACCGCTGACCTAAGAAGCATTGGCTGAGATAAGTCGTCGACTTTGACAATTTTAATTGTTGCTGGCCCCATCTTCATCGAAGGGTTACTTTCAGAATGCAGCCACTCATTCACATTAAAAAAGTTAGATTTCAATATAAAGCTTAGTGCAACACCCTGGTCTTCAGGCTGCGTGCTTTCAACAAACTCTTTTTCAATTTTTGCGAAGGGAATATAGGACTTCACGGTGAATAAGTGCCCTAAGGATTCATTAAGACCTTTTAGATCTGATTCATTTTGTGCTGACAAAGTTTTTTTAAATTTAATGACTTGAGGGGAAGGTGACCCATCAAATTGATAACCCAGCATTAAATGAGGCAGGGTGACACTCGAGCTGGTCTGCTTTTCTGGGATAACGAGTTGTCCATCAACTCCATTACTATTTGTAATGAAGCCACCAATTAAAAGCGTGAGCAGGCCAATATGAGTTATAACAAAGCCAGTGTGGTGCTGCTTGAAGGGAATTCTTGATATTGTCGCGGCAAAAATATTGATCCAAAGCAAAATTATGAGCAGCCCAAACCAAGTTGATTTATAAATGGCCATGGCTGCATACTCAGCATTGTAGTTAGACTCGATGATTGTTCCGTAAGCGACACAAACTCCCAAGATCAGCATCAGTGGAACTGCGAGTCGAACTGAAGACGCAAATTTAAAAAATTTATTTTGATTTAATTTTTTGATGATTTCAGACACAGACATTTATCCTGTTCTACAACAAAAGGTTGTTCGAGTATCACGTCTAGCAGATTATAAGGCTGTATTTAGTATAGCAATATAATCTTTTCGGGAGTGACTCATTCAAAGTTGTATTCTGTTATTTTTGTTGATCTTTTTTTCACTTCATTCTGAGGCTATCAGAACCTCTGGACGTCTCACTTTTGGCGTGGCCACTTCAACAGAAAGATTTTCGTCGTCCGATTTTGGCTCTTCTAGCAACGACACTTTGTTTTCTTCGCAGCGAGTTTATTACAAAATTTCTGAGATAGGTCAGAATAAGTGGGAGGTCGTGAGTGATCTCAGAAATAAGTATGATGCCTTCGACAAGTTAAACCAGACAGCCTATCAGCTAGATCCAAAAGACGAATTTCAGGCGCGGCAACTAAGTGTGAGAATGGTCAATCCCGATGGGAGATGGAGTCCAATTATTGGAAGATTTCAAGTTCCCGAATCGGGATCCGTCTTTGTCGATGGCGCTGACGTTGAGTACCGTTTTTCTCCGAGTCTTTACTCGGGAGTTTTCGCGGGGCTTAATCCAAAACAAATCGACAAAGCATATTTAGTGTCGGATAGCAAGGCCACTCAAGCTGGCGCCTTTTTAACTTATCAAAAAAAGAGCGATGGTTGGGATACCAATCAGTATTTTTCTCACGGCATCGTTCAGCAGAGTTACAACGGCCAAACTGAGCGTCAGTTTATATTTCACAATGCAATCTACCAGTGGCAAGAAGACTCTCGTCTGATCTCGCTCGCATACTTTGATTTTGTGCCAAAGACTTACGTCCAGACGATGTATCTTATTTATCAACAGAAGTTAAGTCGATATTTTTCATCTGAGTTGGGTCTTCTTGGAATTGATGTTCTTGAGTACCAAAGGCGTCAGGGTTTTTTGGAAAGGCTGAGCCCGAGTCCTTATAAAGAGGCGCATTTAAACTTTGAATACAAGGTCGATCGTGATTCTACTTTGACCTTAACCACGTTAGCAGGTGAGCGCAGCAGTGATCAGCTAAAACGAACGGACTTAGGTCTAGGCTATCGACTGCAGAGCTTCATTACGAAAAATTGGGACACTCAGTTTCGTGTGATTAACCGTAATAATTTTACGAGCCGAGATAACATAGTCAGCTGGAGTCTTGGCTATTTTTCAAATAGCTATGAGATTGTCGGTGATGCAGACTATGCTATCCAAAAAAACAACGATGGAACCGTCACTCACCCTTTAAACACGGAGCTTAGTTTGACTTCGTTTTTTTCGAAGGACCTTTTTGCTAGTGCTGTTTTGCAGCGCTCAGCAGATGAGAATGTGACTATTCTTGGTACCTTTGTAAAAGTCGGTTATCGCTTCGGAAATCGTGAACTGCCTCCGATCCGTGATGGGGCAGCGCCAAGGGGGAGCTTGTGAAAGTCCTGAAGCTCTTCTTGGTATTTGTAATGTCGTTTTTAGCACTCACGCTGACTGCCCCGACAACATGGGCAGAGTCAGAAGGCTTGCTAAATAAATTGCTAGCTCCGGGGCCTCTAATGTTAGGCCATAAAGATCTCGAAGGAAAAGACTGCTTGAAGTGTCATGAAGCAGGTAAAGGTATTTCTGATAGTAAGTGTATGGACTGTCATAAAGAAATAAGAAAGTCTTTTGAAAGCAAAAAAGGCTTTCACGGAATTAACACTCAGGCTTGTATAAAGTGTCACAGCGATCACAAGGGTCGAGAATTTGAGTCTACAGTTGTTGATATTAAGACTTTTGATCATATGAAGATGACGGGCTACTCCCTTGAAGGAAAGCATGCAGACATTAAGTGTCTTGAATGCCATAAAGAAAAACGGCAAGACAAGGTCACGCGAAAAAACGAACCTCGCTTTATTGGCCAAGTTTCATCTTGTATTAGCTGTCACAAAAAAGACGACGTGCATTTTTATAAAGGCGAGTTCGCCAAAAAAGATTGCAATGCCTGTCACGGAAATAAGTCTTGGAAAGAAAACATCAAATTTAATCATGATGTTGATACAAAGTTTAAGCTTGTTGGTCATCACGCCGAGATGAAGTGTGCTGAATGTCATCAGGTCTCAAAAAAGCAGCCTAAAGTGATGAAGTACTCTTGGCCTAATTTGAAATCTTCACAATGCCTGGCTTGCCATCAAGACTTTCACAAAAAAAATCTAAGCCCTAAATTTTCGGGTGGAGATTGTACTACTTGCCACAGCCAAAAAGTATGGAAGATTGAATCTTTCAATCACGAAATCACTAAATTCAAACTTAATGGAAAGCATGCTGAGACCAAATGCGTTGATTGTCATTTGCCGAAATCGAGCGCGGCCGTTAAGGGTGTTAAAAAAGCCGTTGCAGTTGAAGTAAAAAATTTGAACTTCACCGGCCTTAAAACACAATGTCTATCTTGCCATGAAGACTTTCATAAGTTTGGTGGATTCAAGTCTGCAAAGATGGGAGATCTTAATCAGTGTCTTAAGTGTCACACTGAAAGCGATTGGAACAAAACACACACCTTCAATCACAATACGAGCACCAAGTTTGCAATCGACGGCGAGCATACGAGTTTGAAGTGTGCCACTTGCCATTTACCAAGTCCTAAAGACTTAAAAACAGATCCGAAAAATCTATTTTTAGTCAAAGTGCCGACCTACCATTGGAATCAGTTGGATATGAAGACTTGTGAGACTTGTCATAAGAGTCCGCACGTGGGTGTCTTCAGTCAAAAATTATTGCAGCAGAAGTGCACAAGTTGCCATACAACCGAGGGCTGGGGCTTGACCAAGAGTGGTTCAGGATTTGATCACGCAAAAACGAGATTTGCTCTGACCGGTGCGCACAAATCAACAAAGTGCTCTGACTGCCATGGACCTAGTAAGAAGCAAGTTTTTAAATTTAAGAGTGTTGAAGCAAAATTTTGCATCGATTGTCATACTAATATTCACGTCGGACAATTCAGTGCCAAATTTTCAGCCCAAGATTGTACAGTTTGCCACTCGACTCAAAATTTTACTGAAAGGTTGGATTTTGATCATAATAAAACTGCATACCCTTTGCTTGGCGAGCACAGCAAAGTAAAATGCTTAGATTGTCACAAGCCAACAGCTGAAAAGTTCAGTCTTAAGTGGCCTAATTTTAGATCAAAAGATCATGTGACTTTAAAGCCAGTCGCAAAATCAAAATTTAGTTTTCCTGAAATAAAGCAGCAAAAATGCTTGGCCTGCCACACCGACTACCACAAAGGTCAGCTGTCAACGAACTGCCTAGAATGTCATAGTGAAAAGGGCTGGAAGCCAACTCTTTTTAATCACAATACTCAGAGCCGTTTCAAATTGATGGGCTCTCACGAAACATTAGATTGTACAAAGTGCCATTTGCCGACCAAAGACAATGTCGAATACAAAGGTCAGTTCAAAGCCGTACTAAAATACAAACCGATCAAATCCAACTGCATTGACTGTCACACGGACTATCATAAAGGTCAGCTGTCGTCGTCATGTCAGGAGTGCCACACTGAAAAAGCTTGGAAGCCCACGAATTTCAATCACAACAAACAAAGTTCGTTTAAACTCAAGGGCAAGCATGAAAAAGTTGACTGCTTTAAATGTCATACGAACTCTAAGGAAACTGTGAATTTGACGATAAATTCAAAAAGTCAGTCTAGATTTGTAGTGCAATTCAAGCCGGTTTCATCGGCCTGCATTGATTGCCATAAAGATCCACACAAAGGAAATTTTGGTCGCAACTGTCAGGAGTGCCATACAGAGTCTTCTTGGAAATCGACAAAGGACTTCCATAAGAATTTCACTTTGACGGGAGTTCACTACACATTGGACTGTGCCGAGTGCCATAAAGATGGAAAAAAATTATCCGGCATGTCTCAGCAATGTTTGATGTGCCATCAAAAAGATGACATTCATAACGGCATGCTACCAGATTGCAAATCGTGCCATACGCAGCATTTTTGGGAGGCCAGTAAGTTTCGCCATTCCCTGACTCAATTTCCGCTGCGAGGCGCGCATCGAACTTTAGACTGCGCTGAATGCCACACCAATGGAGCATATAAGGGCCTGAGTTCAACCTGTGTGACTTGTCATTTGAGTGGTTTTCAGGCCAACCCAACCCCGCACAGTTCGGGAAACACCAACTGTATTGAGTGTCACAAAAATACGTTTACATTCAAAAGTGCAAATTAGAAATTTAAAATATTCAGTCTAAATTGACTTGAAAGTATTTCTTAATGGCCGCTGCGACTTCAGGGCGGTCCCAGTCTGTGGATCCAGAAAGCTGCATGTATTTGTTTTGCTTTACAGAGTAAATAAAAGTTTCTGGAAGTTTATTCACAAAAAATGCACGAGCTAGATTTTGACTGTCATCGTGAATGATCGTCGCAGATTTTGATTTTAATGAAGGAAATGTTTTTATAAAAGATTCAATTTCCTGTTTGGTTGAATCCTGAGAGTAGGCCAGGAGAGTAAAATATTTTTTATTTTTTTCAGTGAATCGAATGAGAGAAGGAGTTTCTTCGACACAAGGCGGGCACCAAGTGGCCCAAAAATTAATAATGATAAAGTCTGTGTCGATCGGCTTCATGGGATTGTTGTAGAGATCACGCATTTGAAAAATCTGTTCGAGACGCGCGTCTTGAAAATGTTTAGGGCGTTGTGAGTAAAACCAGATGCCAGCACCACCACTAGAGATTAAAATAATAATCAAGATCCATTTCATTTTATATGTTTCTTTCATACGAATCCTTACGTGGCGTAAAATTCACGTTATCGATTCAATTTGCAATTTGCACGGCAGGCTGTGCCATCTCGCCTTGAGACGAGATTTTATCAAATTGACACGTTTCTACGGGTTTCTTCATTTTAAAAATTGAAGCATGTTATTCTGTAAACACGTTTTAACCGGATTTCATCCAGGTGGGGAAATGTTTTACCGAAAGACAAAAGCTATTCTAATTCTCACAGCTCTTTCGGCAATTAATCTTGTCTTTTTTGAAAACTGTGGCGTGCAAAAGCCAAAAGTTGACGACTTGTCCTCACTGGCCACGAGCTTTAATCACAGTCCGATTCCAACATCTTGTATCAGTTGTCACTCCACCAAACGGCCCCCTGTGGCGACAACTTTGGCGGCAGATGGCAAATCAGATCTCTATCCTCACACTTCGTCCTACAATGGCACCAATGATTGCGTTCAGTGTCACACGCAAAATCAGGCCGATATTGGTAAAACTTGGAAAAACGGATTATACAATCATAAGTCGAGTTTAGGTGTCACCGTTGCAAACTGCACGGAGTGCCATGTTGGTAATAAGCCTTTGGGTCTTGTTGGTTCGACTTCGTTTGATCACGCAACTATTGGCACACAAGACTGTTTTAATTGCCACAAAAATGCCGGGGCTAATTGGTCGACCACGGTGTTTTCGCATTCGCCAACGCCAACCTCATGCAATAGTTGCCATAGTGCCTCTCGTCCGGCTCCGACAATTTACAATGCAGCAAATCCTGCGCAGCCAACTTTGGATCTTTATGTTCATGCTTCACAATACAATGGCAGTGCTGATTGTGTGGCCTGCCACACTTCGGTTACTGCAAATGTTGGAATTAAGTGGGCGGGCGGCGTTTATAGCCATCAAACAGACACTGGGGCTGCTGTCGCCAACTGTATAAATTGTCACACAGGAAGTCGGCCAGCAACTCATACAGCAGCCACTGGTCAAACAGGAGATTGCGTTTCTTGTCATACCAATGCGGGCGTGGATTGGAGCGCTTCGGGTGGATCAGTTCCGGCACAAGTTACAATTTCTCCTCCATCGGGCTTCAGCTTGACCTCGATAACAGTCAAGCATCCGACTGTTCAAAGCGGAATGGCGTGCACAACTTGCCACTCGAATTACAATTCCGCGAATTCAATCAAAGGTTTTGATCATAATGAAGGTCTTGTGTTTGCCGCCAGCAATGCTCCGGTTAATAACTCTTGTTATTATTGCCATGTCAGTCCGAATGCGGTTATTGACTCGGCGGCGCTGCCAAATAATTCTTCGAGAACTTTTTCGCCAGGTAAAATTGTCGTGCGTCCAAATTCGCATCATGGAGAAACTCTGAGCAATAACAGTTCTTGCTTAAGCTGCCATTCGGCGAGCTCGCCGCCGAGTTGGAATTCGACAACTAAAGCATGGACTACTGGTGGCAGCTGGAATGGCGGCTGATTGAGGCGGTTACTCCAGTGGAGTCGTCATTAAATCTAGATAGCCAAGAACGCGCTCGGTGAATTCCACAGGCTCTTTGCCTCGAGCGGCCCCATATTCCAATTGCGACAAATACCTAGGATTAGCAAGGAGCGGCAACACCTCTCGAAGGTCATGCCAAGAGTAAGGATTTTTACCAAGACTGACAGCAATTTTTTGCGCGTCTTTCACATGTCCAAATCCCACATTGTACGAGGCTAGCGCCAAGGCCCAGCGCTCACGCAATGGTAGAATTGTGGGCTGCATGGCGAGCAATCGTTTTAAATATTTAGCTCCACCCCAAATACTTTGCTCAGGATCTGTTCGGTCCGTCACGCCCACGTGCTCGGCGGTGTCTTCGGTGAGCATCATGAGTCCGCGCACTCCGGTGTAACTGCGAGCTTCGTCTTGCCAATTAGATTCTTGAAAGCTGACTGCGGCCAGCAATTGCCAAGGAATTCGGTGTTCTCTAGCAGCTTTTTTAAAATAGCCTTCGTATTGATGAAGCTCATCGGCCATCAGAGAGAAAAAGTGATCTACATCTTGGGTATTGAGCGCTCTGAGTGGCCGTGTGTATTTATCTTTGATTCTTAAGAGCTGGCCATTCTGTGAAGCTTTCTGATTCCAAATATAAAGCATGCGTTGAAGGCGCAGACTATTTTTTGAAACAAGAAAGTGCAGACTTTGATTATCCAGTATTAGCTGCGAGGTTTGAAGAGAAGGATAGTATCGTAAATAAAACTGCGACTCGCCACTCTCTAGAACAGAACACGCACTTTCAGTGATAAAAATCTTCTTCAATGCCAAAGTGGTTTTATCAACAACCGTAATTTCGCTTTTAGGAAACAAGCTCGAAAGTTCGCGGCGAAGCTCGAGAGAATCGTTGACTCCAGAAACATAGATTTGCTCGGGCTCGCCCACTTGGTCTTCGTGGCAGATCAGTGAAAGATCTGTATCTTGGTAGCTAGGACCTGCGGCCAGAGTGGTTTTTGAGGCCCCGGTGATGCGTCCGGCACCGATATCTGCTTTGCCTGAAGACAAGCTAAGCTCAAGCTCGCGCATGGATTTGACCGGAACAAGTTGAATATCCAAGCCAAACTCATCGGCAAAATTTTGTATTAAATCAGATTCAAGACCCCAGGTTTGGCCGCCAATTTTTTGCTGAGTCCAGGCCCCTTGGATGATCGCTACTTTGAGATCTTTGCGGTTGCCGACGAGCTCTTTTTTATTGGAAGAGTCCCAATAAAAGGTGTCGCAGGCATTGACCACGGCGAACACAAAAAATAACGCCAGCAATCTCAGAATTTGAGTCCCATTCGGTTTTTTCATCATCGGAGGACTGGGTTTAGTAAAGGAGGTCTTAACATGCAATAAATTTAAGCAAGATTGGAAGTTTTATTGACCGCTATAGCTCTCAAAATGGATATATTGGATTAGGTCATAAATTTTTTAAAAAAAGTCACTTTAGAGGAAAAGCATCATGTCAGAGTTCGGGTTTATCAAGGCTAGAGGCTGGATCGAGGTCATTGTTGGTGGCATGTTCAGTGGCAAAACCGAAGAGCTGATCCGTCGCTTGCGCCGGGCTGAATTTGCGCGGCAAAAAATTCAAGTGTTCAAACCCGTCATCGACACTCGCTACAATATCGAAGAAGTGACTTCACACAATCAGACCATGATCAAATCTCAACCGATTGAAAAGTCTGAAGAGATTTGGAATCACCTCAAAGACGACACGCAAGTGGTGGGCATTGATGAGGGGCAGTTCTTTGATCAAAATTTGGTGCAAGTGGTACAAGATCTGGCAGACCGTGGAATTCGTGTTCTGATTGCGGGTCTAGATACTGACTGGCAGGCAAAGCCTTTCGAGCCGATGCCAACGCTAATGGCAATCGCTGAAAATGTGACCAAGCAGCACGCGGTGTGTGTGGTTTGCGGAGCTCAAGCGAGTCGAACTCAGCGCACGGGTAAGGCTCTCGACAAGGCTTTAGTCGAGAGAGTTTTGGTAGGCACCCATGACAGTTACGAAGCTCGTTGTCGTGATCACTTTAAGCCGGAAGTTGTGGTACCATTTCAGTTGTGAAACAACTCGCTTTCGCTTTATTCGCAGTGCTCGGTCTTACTCAGAGCGCATGCAGAGCTGACATTCTTTATGTAGACGTAAACTACACTCAAGGTGAGCTCGATATTTTTAAAAAATATGCCAAAGATGTTTTGCACGAAAAAGTTGTCGTGCTGCCCGCAGAATCTCAACGTGAACAGTACCGAAAAAACGGCCTAGCAGTTGAAGCCAAAAAAAAAGAAATTAAAACTCTGTCCACAAATCTACTCATTCGTGAGTTTGGTTGCAAAGAACTTAACTGGCGTGAAATTGATTGCTCGTCATCTTCGCGTGCGGGTTCGAGCCAGTTGAAGAGCCTGCTTGAGCAGCGAGAGGCCCTTTGGCATGAGCACGATCAAATGCCTTCAAAATATCATGCATCCGATTTGGCGAGGGACCTTTCTGCACTCAAAGACCATCAATTTTCAACGGTTGTCGTTTCGGGCCATCACAATGAGGGGCAGTTTATCGGCGAAACCGGTTGGATTAAAGAAGAAGATCTGCCGCAAATTTTTAAAAATTTGCCGGGCGCTCAAGATGTAAAAAGTGTTTTTCTTTTGGGCTGCAATGCATTCAAACGCGAGACTGTCGAAGGTGTCTGGCGGGCGTCGTTTCCAAACATTGAATACATCGGTGGATATTCTAAGGTAGGATATGACCGCGACAGTGAGGCTGGGCATCGGTTCTTAGAAAAAGTACTGAGCCAGCATCAAGATATTCTGGCGTTGGCAAAAATAGAAAAAATTAATTCTCAGCAAATGAAAGCCTTATCGCTTTCGACTTCTGGCAAATATGCTTGGAGCACTTGCCTCACGCGTTCGAGCGGAGCCCTTCAGTATTTTAATTCTGTCGGGGAGTGAGTAAAATTTAAGGGGCTGCTTTCGTGTCTGGTTCAATTGCTACTACGGAGTGACAACGTGGTGATTAAACCTGGTCTCGCGACTTTAAATTTTCTTTCATTTTAAGTCTTTCTTCACGGCTCATGTGCATCCAGTGGTGCCAGCCACGTTTGTGATGATGACCAAATTTGTGTCTGAAGCCACCGCCGCCAAAGCCAGTGAGGATTTTTGCCAAAAAGGTCAGCTCAATGGCTTGCAAAAAGTTAAGCTCTGGTCCGTGAAAAACTTCAGGCACAAGAGCATTCCAGAGTAAGAGTACAAGGCCTGACTTCGCAAGCAATAGCAGGGCGATGATAAACGGGAATTTCCACCTTCGATGATTGTGATGGCCAAAGCGATGATGATGGCCGTGACGGTGGCGTCCACCACAGTGTTGCTCTCTACTATCTGAAGTCATCTCCTCGTATTTGCCATCATTTTCATTAGATCTCATTGTAAATCTCCTTTAGATGTTCCCGGAGGAACTGAATTGCATATCTTTTTCGAGCTAGCAGGGTGTTGATACTCACACCTGTTTCTTGAGAGATGTCTTCAAAACTTTTTCCTTCGATCTCGTGCTGAATAAATACCGAACGTTGGTTTTCAGGAAGCGCATCAAGAGCCGCAATAATTTCGCCTCGCAAAAAACTCTGCATGAGTTCATCTTCCGGAGTGGGATTATTTGCCGTACCATCAGTAGAAGAATTTTCGAGCAAATAATTTTTTTGAGTTTTAGTTCTCCTAAAGCGATCAATAATTTTATTCTGTGCGACCCGGGTCAACCAAGCTCCAAGGGTCTCGATAATTTCTCCGATATCCATGGCCTCGACATATTCCTCGAAGACATCCTGAAGAATATCCTCAGCTTCTATTTGGTCCTGTATTTTTTGGCCGATCAAAGCCCTGAGCTTCTTTCGATGCTCTTCAATAGATTCACTCATTGCCAAACTATTTGAGGCTGCTGTGGGGTTCGAGGTCATGTATCTCCGCTGGTTCTGTTTTCATATCGTATGACGTTCGAAAGCTGGAAATATTGTATTATTTTTTGTGTGGGAGCTAATTTTCGTCTAACTTATTGAATTGAAGGGGGATTTTTTAGCTCTCATCAAGGATCAAACTTCACGCAGAGTTGTTTCGTTCAATCCGAAATCCATAACGGCTGCCAATGATGCAAGAAGTGACATCTCTTCATCGATGCCCATAATTTTCTTCAATTTTATCTCTAGCGGACCCTTGTTTTGGTTAAAGCCATAAATCTCGATTTGCTCTCCATCGCTAATCACTCCGCCAATTTTGCTGATCTGCGGCTTTAATCCCGAGTTTTTCGAAAAGTAATAGGTGCGGCCTTTTCTGATTGTTTCGTTCGCAGCGAGTTCCACAACGGCTCTGTCATCGGCATTTAAGATGGTCGACATGTGAGGCCCTACTGATCCATAAAGTTGCACATAGGCTGCGTGGATTTTTGTAGAAGATTGGCTGAGCTCTTTAATGATGACAAGATCTGGAGCAAGCTTTGCAACCTCAGTGTTTTGTATTAGATTTTCAGATATCACTAAGATAAACGGTTTCTTTTGCGGGAGCTGGCTTGATCCATCCCATATGGTCACAGGAATATCTTTGCCACTTTTTCTGATGTGACCACGAATGAAATCAGCTGTTTTTTCTAGATCGCGAACACCGGCAACAATCACCGAGACCTTTTCAAAATGAGTCATTATAAATCTCCTATCTTGGGCATTTAAGCCCTGGTTGTTTTTATTCAGAGAGGAGATGATGGCTTCTATTTGACTTTTTTGAGACTTGATATTTATTTGCTGACTCTCAATTTTAATGAGCTGTTTTTGCAAAAGAGACTTCAGCTTTTCAGAATCCATAGAAATATCAATCTCTAGAAGAGACCGGATCTCTTCTAGAGAAAAACCAATCGACTTAAAATTTTTTATCCTTTCAATAAGCTCGATTTGCTCTGACGTATAATAGCGGTACTTATTTTCTCCACGGGTGTGCGCTTGTATGAGACCCAAATCTTCATACACACGAAGAGTTCTCGCCGAGAGCGAAACTTCTTTAGAAAATTGTCCAATCGTCAGCCAGTTTTTCATCATAACCTCGAAAAGAGCCTAAACTTTGACGTAACGTCAAGGTCAAAAGGTTTTTGAAGTGCCAACTCTAAGCTGCTTATATCCGGCCATCGGTCAGCAGCTAACTTTGGCATGATCATCCGGCCTCTTTGGCTTGAGCATCGCATTTGAAAAGAGCTTCAAATCGACAATCGTCGTCATTGCCGAAAGCGGGTTAAGATTGAAGCAAACAGATCTAATCTCAGGTTTTTCAGAGATCAAAGATATTCTTGTTAGAGTACATCAAATTGACAGGCCAAGAAATCAAATTAGGTTGTTCTTCTCTCGAGCAGAAGATGCACTTTATGTGCATGATTATGCCGATCACAAAAAAAGGATAATGCTTGTGGAAAGTATCGCAAGCAAAGACTTGCTCCCATTCAAAGAGACGAAAGCACTTCTTTTAATTCGTAAAGCATTAAGCAATCACGATCCGGTTAATTTCCTTAATGAAGCTTTTTTACTAAACGGCTTTTTTCTGTCTTGAGTGCTCGCTGTCTACACTGTACGTGAGAATTTTTGCCAGCTCTTGGAATGCTTCCCTTAGCTCATTAGGTGTTAATGAGGGGAGATGATCAAACTCATCTAAATAGCAAATTCCAGTTTCTTGTGTATGAGTGTAATCGGGGCCTACGTGTGCAAAACGCCCAGATCTATCAAGGCGGCAAAGTTGAATACTGACCCAGCTTTTTCCTCCAGATAGATAAGCAAACTCTCGCTTAAAAAATGAAGCTTTATTCAGAGAATCAAGGGTATGTCTATCGCGATGTTCGATAAACTCAGTGATTACGATGTCTCCACTAAAAGTTTTTTCAAAAAAAATGTGATAATTTTTTTCGAGATACTTCTCTCGATTGCACTCTACTTCAAATTGAACTTGAGCAAAAAAAGATGACTCTTGAAAAGTCGTGCCTACGATTTTTTTGAAATCCATGTTCTTTATTCGGAACAAATAGCAGAGGGCTTAAATTCGAAATTTACTGACCTAGACTAAAGATCAGCTTCTACCAAGATTTCTACAGGGGCTGGGGCAGGCTTTCCGAGCCACTCACAGAGAGCGCTTTTAGCGAGTGCAATCTGTGCAGCTTTCCGCTTAGATTTATCTCGTACTTCAACTGCGAGCGGGAGCAAGAGCCCGAAATTAATATTGGTGGGCTGAAAATTTTCGGTCCTCGTTGGATCAGTGATGGCCTCAAGCAGTGAGCCCATAGCGCTCAACCGTGGCGGTGGATTGAACTCTTCGCCTTTTAGTTTTTGATCTAAAAATTTTGCGACCAAAATGCCAATCGAAGCTGACTCGAAGTAACCCTCAACTCCCGTGATTTGCCCTGCAAAAAATAATTGAGGATCATTTTTAGACGAGAGATCTTTATTCAAGCGCTTCGGAGAGTTCACGTACAGATTGCGGTGGATGCTACCTAGCTTTAAAAACTCGGCATTCTCTAAACCAGGAATCATCCGGAAGATTCGGATCTGTTCGCTGTAGGCCATGCGGGTTTGAAAGCCCACCATGTTGTAAGCCGTGGCCTCTTTGTTGTCTTGGCGGAGTTGCACGGCTGCAAAAGGGTAACGGCCTGTTTTTGGATTTGTGAGCCCCACCGGTTTCATCGGGCCAAAACGCAAAGTCTGAAAGCCGCGTTCGACCATGACTTCGATCGGCATGCAGCCTTCAAAAAATTCGGTGGTTTCAAAATGCTTGGGCTCGATTTTGCGAGCGCGAGTCACTTCATCGATGAAGATGTTGTACTCTTCTTTGTTGAGCGGGCAGTTGTA
>CANCBY010000027.1 GCA_947374445.1 Pseudobdellovibrionaceae bacterium | reverse complement strand
AGAATAGTCATTGAGTTGATTAAAGTCGATATCGGCAATTTGCTTTTGTGCCAGCTTTCTCTCCTCCGGATCTTTTGAAGAAAGAATGAGTTGTTTATTGTACTCTATTGCTTTTTTAAAATCCTTGAGTTCAAAAAATGAAATCCTTGCAGCTTCTCGAGAGGCTTTTGTAGCGTTTTCCTCGCCTGGGGCGCGCAAAATTACTTTGTCTAGATAGTCGATTGCCAATTTAAAGTCAGACTTTTCGACTGCGGCTTGCGCAGCCTCAAGATCTCGCTGCTCTTTGGATGTGCACGCTGTCATCATGAATGACAGCGCACAAATATTAATGATTTTGAATTTCAGCTGAATCTTCATCACTCTCAACAATGGCAAGACTTGTTACCAATTCATCTTTTTCACCAAGATTTATCAGTCTCACGCCTTGAGTATTACGTCCAAGCACACTGATGTCCGACATCTTCATTCTGATTGTTTGACCTTTGTCTGTTGTAAGCATCACTTCTTGATCGCTCTTCACAAGTTTAGTTCCAACAACATTTCCAACTTTATCAGAAGTTTTTTGAGTGATGATACCTACGCCGCCTCGGCTTTGAACACGATACTCATCAAGCTCGGTTCGTTTTCCATAGCCCATTTCTGTGACCATCAAAATTGTATCTTTTGTCCCTTTAGAAAAAACTTCCATTCCAATAACGATGTCTGTTTTTCCAAGCGTAATTCCCTTAACACCACGAGCAGAGCGGCCCATTGATCTAACGTCTGACTCATTAAAACGAATCGACATTCCTTCTTTGGTAGCGATAAAAATATCGCTTTCGCCATCAGAAAGTTTAGCATCAATCATGTTGTCATCAAGATCTGTAGTAAGCGCGATAATTCCAGAAGTTCTTGGATTTGAAAACGCATCCAGAGATGTCTTTTTAATAATACCTTGTCGAGTTAGCATTACTACATGCTGATTGGCCTCAAATTTCTCAATTGGTAAAACAGCCATGACTTTTTCGCCACCGGCCAACTGAACAACATTGGCAATAGCTTTACCTGTAGAGGTTCTGCTACCAAGAGGCAAGCGATGAACTTTACACCAGTAGACTTTACCCTTATCCGTAAATACTAAAAGCGTTGTCTTAGTGCTCGCAGTAAAGATGTCGGTGACATAGTCTTCTTCGCGAGTCTCAGCGCCCTTAAGGCCTTTGCCTCCGCGCTTTTGCAATCTATACTGATCAACAGGAATTCTTTTGATGTAGCCGGTATTAGTTATATTAACGACCATCATCTCTTCAGCAATTAGGTCTTCGTCTTCAATATCGTTGGCATCACCAGTAATTTGAGTTCGTCGTTTATCGCCAAATCGTTTTTTAATATCTTCAAGCTCTGCAATGATGATTTTATAAACTTCTGCTACATCCGCTAAAATAAAACGAAGATGGTCTATAGTTTTCATCAATTCAGCAAGTTCAGCTAAGATTTTATCTCTTTCAAGACCGGTCAGTCGCTGTAATCGCATTTCTAGAATGGCAACAGCCTGTCTTTCTGAGAAGGCAAATTTTGCAATCAAAGCTTCTTGTGCAAGCTTGCTATCTTTTGATGCTTTGATCGTCGCAATGACAGCATCAATTTCATCAAGAGCTTTTTTCAAACCCTCTAGAATATGAGCTCTTTCAAGCGCTTTCTTAAGTTCAAAAATGCAGCGTTTTGTAACAACATCACGACGATGCTCAACAAAAGCTTCAAGCATCTTTTTCAGATCAAACGTGACTGGTTGGCTTTTTGCGTCTAGCGCCAACATGATAATACCAAAGCTCACCTGCATTTGAGTGAACTTATAAAGACGATTTAAAATAACAGAGGCATTTTCATTTCTTTTGCAGACAATGAGAATGCGCATTCCTTCTCGCGAAGACTCATCTCTAATATCAGAAATACCTTCGATCTGTTTATCACGAACAAGGTCAGCAATGCTCTCGATTAGTTTGGCTTTATTTACCTGATATGGAATCTCTGTGATGATGATATTTTCATGATCTTTTTTTACTTCAATATCTGCAACGGCCTTTAGTGAGATAATTCCGCGACCCTTTTTATAGGCCTGCATGATTCCTTCGCGACCAACAATTATACCTGATGTCGGAAAGTCAGGACCAGGAATTCTTTCGATCAATTCATCAATCGTGCAATCTCTGTTTTTGATTAGATGAATTGTTCCATCGATCACTTCAGTTAAATTGTGCGGCGGAATATTGGTCGCCATACCAACTGCAATCCCAGTTGAACCATTAACTAAAAGATTAGGAAATTTTGAAGGAAGAACTAAGGGTATTTCTAGCGAGTCATCGTAGTTTGGACCAAACGGAACTGTGTCCTTTTCAAGATCAGCCAAAACCTCTTCGGCCATTCTGGTCATTCTAACTTCGGTATAACGTTGAGCTGCAGGACTGTCTCCGTCGATCGAACCAAAATTTCCTTGCCCATCGATCATTGGATAGCGAAGAGAAAACTCCTGAGCCATCCGTACCATCGTATCATAAACCGCAGTGTCTCCATGTGGATGGTACTTACCGATTACATCTCCGACAACCCTTGCAGATTTTTTATAGGGCTTATCGTGTGTATTGCTCATTTCGTTCATTGCAAACAATATGCGTCGATGAACTGGCTTTAATCCGTCCCGAACATCAGGAAGTGCTCGGCCTACAATTACTGACATCGAATATTGAAGGTATGCCTCACGCATTTCCTTATTAATATCTACTACAGTAATACCTTTTCGTTCTTGAATTGGATCCATTCTTCACTTCCTACTATGCTAATTCTATACGTCTAAACTTCGAACCATCAGCGCGTTGTCTTGAATAAATTTACGTCTTGGTTCAACCTGTTCACCCATCAAAACACTAAATGTTTCGTCTGCGGCAACAGCATCATCAATAGAAACTTGTAACAAGTTTCTATTTTGCGGATTCAAAGTTGTTTCCCACAACTGCTCAGGATTCATTTCTCCCAGCCCTTTATAGCGCTGAATGTAATATCCTTTTTTAGTTGTTTCCATAACTTGCTCAAAGAAATCATTATAGTTTTCGAAAGAAAAATCTTTTGATTCCATGGTCATAGTGATTGGCAACAACGAAACAGTTTGAATCTGGTTCCATAGATTTGTTAGTTCAAGCCACTCTGATGCTATTAACGTTTCCGCACTCAAATTAGTTACAATTCTCTCTGCGTATCTTGTTGAGTTAATTACAGCTGTGATTTTTTCATCAACAGTTTGAGTTTTTGTGCTGATCTCTGTGACACCAAGGCCTGGATTGACTTGAATCCAAGATTTCAAGTCCTCTAATGCTTCTTTAAGCTTAGATTCGTTTGAGAAAACTTTATCAACATTTTCAACCTTAGTTAAAAAGTAATACAAAACATCTCTGTCGTATTTCGATGATGAGGCTCTCATTAATGCGTTGAATTTTTGGATGCTGATAATCATCTTTTTAAGACTTACTTCATCAGAACCATTTTTATTAGATGTGATTTTTATATCTTTAAGACCTGAGCTCAGTAAAAACTCTGTCAATGCCGCATCGTCTTTAAGGTAAATTTCTGATTGTCCTTTTTTTGCACGGTACAAAGGCGGTTGTGCGATGTAAATATATCCTCGCTCAATAACCTCAGGCATTTGACGATAAAAGAAAGTCAGTAAAAGTGTTCGGATATGCGATCCATCGACATCGGCATCAGTCATGATTATCACTTTGTGATATCGGATCTTTTCAGCCGAAACATTTTCTTTTCCAATACCTGTACCTAAAGCTGAAATCATCATTCGGATCTCTTCGTTTGATAGCATTTTATCAAATCTGGCTTTTTCAACATTCAAAATTTTACCTTTCAAAGGTAAAACCGCCTGTGTTTTTCTGTCTCTGGCTTGTTTTGCTGAACCGCCGGCTGAGTCTCCCTCAACCAAGTAAAGTTCGCAAAGAGCTGGGTCTCTTTCCTGGCAATCTGCCATTTTTCCTGGAAGAGATCCGCCATCTAACGCTGTTTTTCGTCTTGTCAGATCTCTCGCTTTACGAGCAGCGTCTCTTGCCCTTGCAGCCTCAACACATTTGCCAACAATTGATTTTGCAATACTTGGATTTCGGTCAAACCAATCGGCAAGCTTGTCATTCACCAACGATTCAACAATTCCCTTTACTTCGGTATTACCTAGTTTGGTTTTTGTTTGCCCCTCAAACTGTGGCTCACGGACTTTAACTGAAACCACAGCGGCTAAACCTTCACGAATGTCCTCACCCTCTAGGGCGATTTTTAAATCTTTTAAAAGATTTTTATCAGAGGCGTATGAGTTTGTGGTTCTAGTCAGCGCTCCTCTAAAACCAATAAGATGAGTTCCACCTTCGTGCGTATTAATATAATTACAATATGAAAAAATACTTTCTGAGTAAGAATCATTCCACTGAAGAGCAACCTCTACTTCAACAGTATCTTTTTCACCTTTAAAAAAGATAACCTCAGGATGAGCCGCTTTTTTACTTTGATTCATATAACTAACAAACTCAGCAATTCCATTTGCATATTGGAATTCTTGTTTTTTACCTGTTCGTTCATCCTTTAGGCAAATATATAAACCTGCATTCAAAAAAGCTAATTCGCGAATACGATTTGCTAATGTTGCAAAATCGAAACTTATCGTTTCATCTTTGAATATTTCACGATCAGGCTTAAATGTGTTTCTTGTTCCTCTTTTTGTCGACGGAGCGCCGCGAACAACCTCAGTTTGAGGAATTCCTTTAGAATATAATTGTGACCAAGAATGGCCTTCGTGAAAAACTTCAACAAGGCATCGTGATGAAAGTGCGTTAACTACAGACGCACCTACACCATGAAGACCGCCTGATACTTTATACGAACTTCCATCAAACTTTCCACCGGCATGAAGAACTGTCATTACAACTTCAAGTGCGGATTTTCCGTTTTTATGAACGCCGACCGGAATTCCGCGACCATCATCTTCGACGGTAACTGATTCATCTGTATTGATCGTCACGGTAATATGTTTGCAAAATCCTGCGAGTGATTCGTCAACTGAATTATCTACAATTTCATACACTAGGTGATGGTATCCACGAACGCCTGTATCACCGATATACATTCCGGGGCGTTTTCGAACAGCTTCTAAGCCTTCCAGAACTTGAATTGAATCTGCGCCGTAATTTTTCGGCGCTTCTGAATTGGCACCGGCTGGTGAAACTGGAATCTGGCTATCAGTCATTTACTTTTCCCCCTGAAATACTAAATACAGAACACGTTCCCGATAGTCCTTGTGCCATGAAATTTTCAGGCAATCCAAGGTCTGTTGTTGTGATGAAAATCTGAGTTTCAATTTCTGAAAGAAACGAAATCAGTGCGCGTCTTTTTTCAGGATCTAACTCTGAAAGAACGTCATCTAACATCAGTACCGGGTAGGCTCCGTAAGCCCTCCTATGATACACAATTTGCGCCATTTTGAAAGATAATATCAGGGCTCTTTGCTGTCCTTGCGAACAGTAAAATCTTGAGTCATTTTGGTTATATAGTAACTTGATATCATGCTTATGTGGACCTACTAAAGATACGCCTGATGCCATCTCAGCTGACTTGAGTTCGAAGAGGCGTTTTTTGATTAAATTTAAAATATTTTCTGCATCTAATTCGATCAGATTCTGCCCTGAAGCCACATATTCCACGGAGATATCCACATTTTTAGATGAAGGATCAAACTTAGTAATATTCTGCATGGCGTTGTTTAAATCGGGAGTGATCGCCTTTAGCGCTTGGATTCTTTGTAAAGTAAGAGCCAGCGACAGTTTGATAAACTGTGGCTCTATGCTTTCTAAAATGGCCAAGGTTTGATTTTTATCTAAGCATTCATCTTGTAGATCCTTAAGCACCTTATTTCTCATTTTTAAACATTTTTTAAACTCAGAAATAAGTTCTAAGTTACGAGCGCCAAACGATATTAACGCTTCATCAATGAGCTGGCGTCTTTGATCAGCCCCATCTTTTATTGCGGAAAGGCTTTCTGGCGAAAATATAACAACCGGAAACTTCTTACTCACCTCAGTTGAAAATACTTTTTTATCTTGAAGGTGAAAAGTTTTTTTAGATTTTAAAATATTTACTTTTAGTTCAAAATCCAAATCGCCATGGATCAGTGTAGCCTTTAAAGTACTTTCAGATTTTCCGTGTTGTATTAGATTTTCATTGTCAGCATATCTAAAAGAACTTCCGGTGGAAATTAGATACAGCGCTTCTAAAATATTTGTTTTCCCTTGGCCATTTGCACCTATGAAAATATTTAGGTTTTGCCCAAAGTTAATATTTAATTCACTTATATTTCGAAAACTTCTAATCCCAATTTTTTTATACAAAAATCAAATTCTCATTGGCATGACCACACAAGTATAATCCAAGCTGTTGTGTGGTTTCATTATTCCTGGAGATAGTTGATCATTCATTTCAAAATCAATATCTTCTGACTGAATAGCAGTCAGAACATCTGTAATATATTTTGCGTTAAATCCAATTTTTAAATCTTTACCTGTGTACTCAACATCAATTTCTTCTCTTGCGTCTCCCAGTTCAGGATTATTAGAAGCAATTTCCATTTTTCCTGATGAAAGAGTTAAAGTTACAGCTTTTGATTTATGATTCGATAATAGTGAAACACGTTTCAGTGAACTTAAAAATGATTCTCTGTTGATTTTAACTTTTTGAGATAATTTTTGTGGAATAAATTGTTGATAATTTGGGTATTTGCCTTCAATGAGACGTATCATCAACGTTGTCGAATTAGATCTCACAATAAGTTGCGATCCTTCGATAGCAACTTCAAATACCCCACCGATCGATTCTAATAGCTTTTTAATTTCGTGAAGGCCTTTTCTTGGAATGATAACACCATTTCCTGGCGAAATCATTTTTGACGGTGGCAATTTTTTTGTTATTAAACTCAGTCTATGGCCATCTGTTGCAACCATAGTGTAACCTAAGTCAGCTTTTTGCTCAAAAAAAACACCATTCAGATGATATCTAGTTTCATCGTTCGATACGGAGTAGATTGTTTTATCAATCATGTCTTTAAGTTCTTCAGATTCAACTTTTATAAAACCAGTTCCAGAGTAACCAGGAAAAATCGGATATTCTTCAGCGCTGATTCCAACAATTTTTGAATTGTATTTTCCTTGTTTAATTTCTAGCCAGTTATTCTCTTTTTTAAGTAATTGGATTGGTCCATCAGTAAGTTCTTTTGCAATTTCAAAAAGAGACTTTGCACTGACCGCGACTTTACCTGCTGTTAAAACTTTACATTTAACGATGTCAGTTAAACTCACTTCAAGATCTGTAGCGAAAACCTTGAGTTGATCATCTTCTGCTTCAAGAAGAACATTTACTAGAATCGGCATTGTATTTCGTTTTTCAACGATGTTCTGAGTTTTTCCGATTAAACTCATGAGCTCTTTCTTTTCAATTTCAAGCTTCATGATATCTCCCTTTTTTGAAGTCTATATTTACTATATTCTTTATATATAAAACTAGTAGTAGTCGTAGGGGCGTGGAAAACCTATCAAACCACTTAACCCTTTGTAAACACTTGATAAAGAATGTGGACAATTGGGCCCCGAGTCTAATCTCAAAATGAGATTTTTTGTGGAAAACTAGAGCCCACAAACTCTCCCACTATCTTTTCCACACCTTAATCCACATTCCACATTCACAACCCTGTGATATTGTGTATTCTCGTCGTTAATTCATCGATATCACTCTTAATTGTTAAATCTCTACCCTGTAGAAGATCTACTCGTTGCAGAGCGTTCATTACAGTTGTGTGATCTTTTCCGCCAAAAGCCCTGCCAATATCTACAAGTGATTTATCAAGATGCTTTTTAATTAAATACATTGAGATTTGTCTAGGAACGACAATTTGCTTAGCCCTAGTTGTTGATTTTAAGTCCGTCACTCTTACTTTATAATGATCAGCAACAAGCTTTTGAATATCCTCAAGTGAAATGGTTGAGGTGGTCTCATGGTTAGCCAAAACGCGTTTTGCTAAATCAATATCGATAGATAAGCCCTGAAGTTCTGAGAACATTTTTACCTTTTTTAGGTTGCCTTCAAGCTCACGAACAGATCTTTTGGATATCCTCGCGATATAATTAACAACCTCTTCATTAAGACGGATAGCCATCTTTTCAGACTTATAACGAAGTATTGCTACTCGGGTTTCAATATCTGGCATTGAGATATCAGCAATCAAGCCCCATTCGAGACGCGATCTACTTCGGTCCTCTAGTCCTAAAATATCTTTTGGCATGCGATCAGAGGCTAGAACCACCTGTTTTCTTTTCTCAATAAAGGCGTTGATCATATGAAAAAACTCTTCCTGAACAGCCTCGCCGCGCCCTATATACTGAACGTCATCAACTAAAAGGATATCAGAAGTTTCGCGATACTTTTGTCGAAACTTATCCATCTGCTGATGGCGCAAGTGAGACACGCATTCATTTAAAAATCTCTCAGCGCTGATATAATTGATTCTAAGGTGCGGAAAACTCTGTCTAATTTGATTTCCGACGGCATGTAAAAGATGGGTTTTACCCATACCGACTGGCCCACAAATCAGCAGAGGATTATAGCCTTCAGCCCCAGGATTTTGAGCCACATTATAAGAGGCTGCATGAGCAAACTCAGTGTTTCGACCCACAACAAATGTACCAAACACGTAGTCATGATTCAGAATATCGCTAGATTTAGACAAAGTAGCCTGAGGCAAAGGAGCTTTTGGGGTAAAAGCAGTTTGCTCTTGAAAGCTAATTTGATGAGACAGGTGATTTGCAGGCTGGACACTATCTAAAGTAGCACTTTTTGCTCCGCTAACAATCACATCGACTTCAAATTCTTTTTTGTAAGCCATTGATATTTCTTCATAAATTTGATTTATCAAGTTTTCCAAAATAAAATAATGATGAATTGAGCTTGGAACTCCAAGCACAATGCGCGGACGGCTTTCTGTTCCTGTATTGTCTATATATTCAATGGGATCGATCCATGTCTCGACCCATTTATTGTCCTTATTTCGATGCCTTAGGCTATCTTTGATGCGGCCCCAAAAGGCTGAATCAAAAACAACCCCGTCGAAAATTTGGTGATTAATCTGAATACTCACGCTTTTCCCCCTCACGTGAAAATCTTAGGCCCTGATAGCAGCCATATTCTCTCATTTCAATCACGAAGAGGCAGTTGACCTGCTTGTCGCAACGTGCTTTATATCGATTCCTAACAAACTGATAAAAAATTGACACAAAACAGTCGTAATTTCAGGAGCTCGAAATGAAAAGAACATATCAACCCAGCAATCGTCGTCGCCTTAAAACTCATGGGTTTCGTGCACGTATGGCAACTAAAGATGGACAAGATGTTTTGAAGCGTCGTCGTGCTAAAGGCCGCAAGCGTCTTACAGTTTCATCTGGTGGCAAGTAAATCTATTCAGATTATTCGTCGTACCTCTGATTTCGAAAATATTCGTGAATCAGGTCGAAGGCTTAGCCCGAGTCGTTGGATGACGATAGGGTATATCCCAAATAATTTAGATTGTTGTCGTTATGGTTGGACCATTAGCCGCAAGGTGGGTTCGGCCGTCACAAGAAATAGACTGAAGCGTTGGTGCAGATCGTATCTTCGTTCGGTAGACGGCTCTCTCAAAAATTCATTGGATATTAATATCGTCTTCAAGCCTAACGGTACCGAGTTTTATAAAAAGGTAGAACATGCCGAATTTATCAAAACAATTGGAAAAGGCTGGGATGGTCTTAACAAGATTATCTAGTTCCGTTCTATTGTTTTGTGTTGCTGGCTATCGCACCCTTGGAACTCTTTATTTTGGTGGTGCTTGTCGATTTGAGCCCAGCTGCTCTGAATACGCAGTTATCGCGATAAATAAACACAAGCCCCTCTATGCAATAAACTTAATTTTAAAACGTATTTATAGATGTCGTCCTGGCGGAAGCTCTGGATTTGATCCAGTTCCTGATTCTGAAATATGCCAATGCCATGTTACTGATGTGAAAGGTGCCTATGGAACAACGTGAAGGCTCATTCTTTGATCCAAAAACTATTTTGGCCGTAATTCTTGTCGGGGGAGTCTGGTTTGCTTGGCAGACGTACTTAACAAAAAAGTATCCAGAGTACGGAAAGACAGCGCAGGTCACTAAGGCAGCAGATGCAGCGGTTGCTGAAACAGCTGCAGCAAAAGCAAATACTTCTGCAGGCATTGCAGCTAAATCAACAGAGAACGTAGAGCTTAAAAATACGGTTTCAACTATTGAAAAGACATTTCATTTTGAAAATGAGTACTTCTCGACAGAAATTTCTTCTCGAGGATTGGGCTTTAATAAGCTCACTTTAAAGAAATTCAAAAATAGAGAAAAACTGCCAGTTGTTTTAGGTACGTCTGAGTTGAATCATCTTTTTGAAATGAGGCTCAATGGAGAAACTATTAATTTTGAAGTTGAGAATGGTCTAGAGCAGGGCTCTGAAAAAGCTATTTCTGGTGCAACTAAAATTGGTGCCATGACGGTTAAACGCAAACTAACATTTGGCGATTCGTACGCGATCAAATCAGAAGTTACTATTGTAAATGCACCCTCTGACTTTAAAGGTTTTCAAATTATTATTCCTGAGCTTGCAAACAACTCTCCTCCAGGAAGTATTTTTTCGCCTGCCACAGAGATACAAGAGTTTGTATATGGTAGCGCAAAAAACTTTGAACGACTTGCGACTCACGGAAAAGAAAACATTGAAAAAAATGTTGGTTTTTTTGATGTGACCGCAGTCTCTTCGCATTACTTTGTGTCGGCTATTGGCAACGAATCTGACATTGTTCCAGAAGTAAGTTTAACATCTAAACTTGGCGAAAAAGAAGTTGTTGCAAAGGCATCTTATCACCCGACAAATATGGCCGCAGAAATGAGTTTTGCCTCGACACTTTTTGCTGGTCCTAAGGATTTGGACACTTTGCAAATGGTATCAACAAACCATGCAGATCTAACTCCGATCGTTAATTTTGGTTTTTTTGGAATGATTGGAAAAATCCTGCTTAAGATTTTGCGATTTTTTTATAACTTCACTATTCCAAACTGGGGTGTTGCGATCATTCTACTGACTCTTCTTGTGAGAGGCTTGGTTTTGCCATTTAATTTGGCGAGCTTTAAGTCGATGAAGAAAATGCAAGTGATTCAACCGCAAATCACCTCGTTGAGAGAGCGGTACAAGGATGATCCAAACACCTTGAATACCGAGATGATGAAGCTGATGAAGGACCAAAAGGTAAATCCAATTGGTGGCTGTCTTCCGATGCTTCTTCAGATGCCGGTGTTTTTTGCCCTGTATCAAGTTCTTGGTCAGAGTATTGATTTGTATCAGGCGCCATTTTTTGGATGGATTCAGGATTTGAGTTTGAAGGATCCGTTTTTTGTGCTTCCGGTTTTGATGGGTGTAGCGATGTGGTATAATCAAAAAATTACGCCATCAACGATGGACCCAACTCAGGCAAAAGTGATGCAGTTTTTGCCCCTTGTATTTAGTTTTATGATGATTGCTCTTCCAAGCGGACTGACCCTTTACATTTTTGTCAGCACTCTGTTTGGAATCATTCAGCAGCAAATATTTATGAAGGATCGTAAATCCTTGACCCTAGCAAAAGCGAAATAAAATAGCCCAAACAAACCAGACCGTAAAATAGGAGGTCAGATGTCTTTTTTTAGCAAACTTTTCGGTGGAAAAAAGAAGTCCGCAAACGAAACAGAATCACTCATTCAATCAACTCTTGATGGACTGATTGAAAAAGGACAGTTTGAATTAACTTATGAAGTTAGTTCTGAAAACAACGACAAAGGTGAACCACAGATTACGATTGAGTTTTCAGGGGTTGACGAAGATCTGTTGAAAGAAAAAGAAGGCCAAATGATTGATGCTCTTCAGCTCTTTTTAAAGAGAGTTCTTCAGCATCACTTCCCAGAAGATCGCTCTGAAGTGATTATTGATTGCAATGGATATCGCGAAGAATCCAGCCAGCAATTGATCGATTTGGCAGAAAAGCTAAAAGGTATTGCTCTTGAAAAAGGGAAGTCAGTTTACTTCCGCGCATTGCCACCAAAAGATCGAAAAATTATTCACCAACACCTTGCAGGCGACGATCGTGTTAAGAGCAGGTCTATCGGTGAAGGTTTGTATAAAAAAATTAAAATTTATCCGTCAAAAGGTGGAGCGCAAAACGACGCTCACCAAGACCAAGAGTAGTTGATGATAAAGGGCGATCGTGATGTTGACACAATATGTGCGATTTCTACGCCCATCGGAACTGGCGGCATTTCAGTTTTAAGAGTGAGCGGGCCTGGCGCCCTTTTGATAGCTCAAAAAAGCTGCCAGTTTTTACCTAAAGAACCTACATCTCATCATGTTTATTTAGGCCTGCTTAGAGATTTGTCTCAAAGCAAGCCTCAGTCTGCAGGTATAACCGATGAAGCAGTAGATGAAGTCGTAACGACGTACTTTAAAAAGGGCCACTCATTTACTGGAGACGAAACAATCGAGATTTCGTGCCATGGAAGCCCGTACATTGCTCAGAAAATTTTAACAATTTTAGTTCAAAGTGGTGCTCGCCTCGCTGAACCCGGTGAGTTTACATACCGAGCTTTTATGAACGGAAAACTCGATCTTGTTCAGGCCGAAGGTGTGCTGGCATTGATTCAGGCTCAGAGCGATAGATCGGGTAAGCAGGCTTTAAGGCAATTGCGCGGGTCTTTATCGAAAAAACTAGAGGCAATTGAAGCTGATATTTTGTGGTCTCTAGCTCGCCTCGAGGTGAGTATAGATTTTTCAACAGAAGACGTTGAGATTGTTTCAAAGACAGATTTAAACCAGCGCGTTTTGGCTGCTCAGCAGGGTGTGAATAAGCTCTTAGAGTCTTACCGCTCTGGAAGAATGATCAAAGAGGGCCTCCAGTTGGTTTTAGCAGGAGAGCCCAATGTTGGAAAATCGAGTCTATTAAATCTTCTCGTCGAAGAAAGCCGCGCGATAGTCAGCGAGATCGCCGGAACAACAAGGGACCTTGTTGAAGCCAAATTTTCGGTTCAAGGCATTGTTGTCAATGCAACCGATACGGCGGGGCTCAGGAAGACTTCAGATATTGTTGAATCATTGGGGATAAAAAAGAGCTACGAAGCCATCAGCGATGCAGACATCATCTTTTTCGTTTTTGACATCAACCGGGGGCTTTCTGCCCATGAATTGGGTGAAATTGAGCTTTTAGACCCCTACAAAATCAGGCTTATAGGCAATAAAAAGGACAAATTTAGTGGGTTTTTAGATTCCGCTAAAAAGACCCTTTTCGATCAGCTGAAAGTTTTAAAAAATTTCCAAAAAATCGAGAATTTTGAGCCGTTCATGAAATCAAAAGTACTATTTGTTAGCGCTTACGATAAAAGCAGTTATGAAGATTTGACGGGTCTCATTGCGCTCGATTTATCGAATACCGTATTTGAAGACCAATCTTATATTTCACAGGTGAGACATTTTGAGAACCTCACCAAGGCCGCAGAAAATATTGAACGGGCCCTGCTGCTAATAACGGCGGACTCAAGCGTTGAGTTTATGGCCTTAGAGCTGAAAGAGGCTTTGATTTTAGTGCAAGAAACGCTTGGAAAGCGTTTTGACGATCAAGTGATGGATCGAGTTTTTCGCGAGTTTTGTATCGGTAAATAGGTCGGCAGGTAGTTGGAGTGATTGTGCAAAAGAGCCTAGATTATGATGTCATTGTTGTCGGGGCCGGCCATGCTGGCATTGAGGCCTGTTTAGCTCCGGCTCGTCTTGGCTTAAAAACTCTTGTTGTGACAACAAACCCTGATCGCATCGGTTACATGAGCTGTAATCCATCAATTGGCGGCCTGGCAAAAGGCCACATGGTAAGAGAGATCGATATTCTTGGCGGACAGATGGGCATTGCCGCGGATGAAACCTGTATTCAATTTAAAAGACTGAACTCAAGAAGGGGGCCAGCAGTACGCGGCTCGCGTGTTCAGAGCGACAAAAATCTCTACGCTCAATTTATGATTCAAACTTTGATGTCACAGCCAAATTTAAACGTGATGAGCGGTGAAGTTAAACGCCTTGTTATTGATGGCGGTATTTGCTCAGGCGTAGTTTTGGCCGATGGATCGACAATTCACTCAAAAGCCGTGATTATCACTGCTGGAACTTTTTTGAATGGTGTTATGCATGTCGGCCTTCAGCAAACTTCTGGCGGTCGCGTGGGAGATCAAGCTTCAGTTGGTCTTTCGGATCAACTTGTGGAGTTTGGCTTTGACGTCAGGCGCCTAAAAACAGGAACTCCTGCTCGGCTTTTGAAGGACAGTATCGATTGGTCAAAAACAGTGCCTCAGCATGGTGATGAACACTATTATCCGTTTAGCTTTAGCTCTCCGAACAAACCAAAACTTCAGCAAATTGATTGCTATTTGACCCGTACAACTGAGGCCACTCACGACATTATTCGCAATAACTTGGATAAGTCGCCGATGTATTGTGGAATGATTGAGGGCTCTGGCCCGCGATACTGTCCAAGCATTGAAGACAAGGTTGTTCGTTTCGCTGATAAAACAAGCCATCAATCTTTCTTGGAGCCAGAGGGGCTAACGTCTGACCTGATTTATTTGCAGGGAATTTCGACGAGCTTACCTGAAGACGTCCAGTTTGAATTTTTAAAAACTATTCCAGGTCTTGAAAACGTAAAAGTTGCACGCTTTGGTTATGCTGTTGAATATGATTTTATCGAGCCTACGCAAATTTGGCATCGTCTTGAAACTCGCCCGATTGAGAACTTATTTTTAGCGGGCCAAATCAATGGCACAAGTGGATACGAAGAGGCAGCGGCCCAAGGATTTGTTGCTGGCGTTAATGCCGCGAACAAAATTTTAGGGAAAGATGAATTTGTTCTCGGTCGCGACGAAGCATATATTGGAGTTTTGGTTGATGACCTTGTGACAAAAGGCACACTTGAACCGTACCGAATGTTCACCTCAAGAGCAGAGCACAGGCTCATTCTTAGAGAAGACAACACAGCTGATCGCTTGATGGGCCCAAGCAGTGAGCTTGGTGTTTTGAAGGCTGCCGCTTTTGCGACGCTAGATGTTCTCGTTGAAAAACGAAAGCTTTTGGCAGCACGACTTAAAGAAACAAAGGTTTATCCCAACAAAGCTATGCAAGAAAAGCTGATAGCACTTGGGACACCCGCGCTCACAAAATCCTTAAGCTTCGAAGAGCTTCTTCGTAGACCTGAGATTCATTGTTTAGATTTGCCAGGCTTGGGATTTGATGTTGATCAAGATCCCAACATCAACGACTCGGTTGAAATTGAGGTTAAATACTCAGGCTACGTTTCAAGACAGCTTGAGCTCATCAGGCAAATGCGACGACTCGAAGAATTGCTGTTGCCATTAGATATCGATTACACCGAGGTTCGTGGTCTTTCGAAAGAGGAGTCTGAAAAGCTGAACAAGATTCGACCCAGGACTTTGGGACAAGCTCAGCGTATAAGTGGGGTTAATCCTTCGGCTACGCAGGCTATTATGATATTCTTAAAGGGTCGAAAAAATATTGAAGCTTCGGCCTCAGGAGATTCCCTTGGCAAAAAACGAATTGGGCGCTTCAGCGCTCCAGATGCAGTGGAGAATTCCAACCTGGTTCGCTGATTTAGGCGAGCCCGCTCTTGGCCTGTTAAAAAAATATCATTCGAAGTTAATTGAAGTGAACAAGGTTCTTGGACTCATTCCACTAACGACCCTGGCATCCGTTGATCTGATTCATTTTTCTGATGGAATATTAGCAAGTAGACTCATCGCATCATCAGGATCTGTTTCAGAGATTTATGACTTTGGTAGTGGTGGCGGCTTTCCGGGTTTGATTTTTGGAATTATGTTTCCAAAAACTGTCGTTAAGCTTGTTGAATTGGATAAGCGGAAGGCCGAGTTTTTGTCTTCGTTGGTTTCTGAGCTAAAACTTAGAAATGTTGAAGTGATGAATGTGAATGTTGCCGAGCTTTCTCCCGGTTCCGTCAAGTTTGCGATGGCTCGTGGCTTTGCTCCGATCACCAAGAGCCTTCTTTTAACCAGAGGCACTTTCGCCAAAGAAGGAAAATTTTTTCACATTAAGGGCGACGAATGGCCCCGCGAGATTGCTGAAATTCCAAGTCAACTTTGCTCACACTGGACGCCTGCTCTCGTTGGCGAATATAAACTTCCGATGGGATCCAATAAGTTCGCGATCGTTGTTACGCAAAAAACATCGTAACGAGTCTTTCCGACACAGACCTTTGTTCCACGTGGAACATTCAAAAAATCCACTTAATGATGACCGCCGCCCTCGTGTTCTTCACCATGTCCTGCGGGCTTTGGTGGCGGAGCCTTTGCTGCCTCAATACGTTCTTTTGCGTTCCAGCTTCGAGATGCTCGCTCGAGAGACTGCTGAGCTTTATACTCCGCCGCTTCATTTGGATCTGGCCATTGTTTTTTTGCCGTGAATGCTGCGAGATACTGCTTTCTGACGTATTCGAGTCGGGTCTGGATCTCGAGCGAGTTAAAATCCCTCTTTTGGCGTAATTTACTTATCTGTGCCTCAGTATCGTAAACCCTTTTTTGCGCAAATTTAATCTGTCCCGTCTGTGGCTTTACTTTGTTGACGGCATCTTTAAACTCATCAAGCTGTTTTTCTGCGGCCTTAAGATCAGATTCAACCGATTTCAGCTGCTTTCCAAGGTCTTCAAATATCGGATCGCGATTTTCTGGGTGAGGATCTGGCTTTTCACATCCAATAAATCCCACCAAAGCGAGCGCGATAAGAGAGGTTCTTAATTTATTTAACGAATTTTTCATATATGTTCCACGTGGAACATCGGTCTAAAACTAAATTTACTTGAATTTGAATAAGAAAAGAGAGAGCGTTTGTGCCTGGGGGACATATGGCACGCGTAATATGTATTGCAAATCAAAAGGGTGGAGTAGGCAAAACGACTACTTCTGTGAATATCTCGTCTGCTTTGGCTATTCTAAAGCGACGAGTGTTGCTCATCGATATGGATCCACAAGGAAATGCCTCTAGTGGATTGGGATTAAAAAGATATGACCACCAAGACGCAAATGTTTACCACGTACTCATTGGTGAAAAAACGATGGCGGAGGCTATCCAACCATCGAGAATTGAAAATTTGTCTGTTGCAAGCGCAAATCCTGACCTGGTTGGAGCTGAAATTGAGCTTGTAGACCTCCCACACCGTGAATACAGACTTAAAACTGCAATCGCTTCCGTGTCGCACAAATTTGACTATATAATCATCGACTGCCCACCGTCTCTTGGGCTTTTAACTTTGAATGCCCTTACTGCGGCAGACTCCTTTTTAGTTCCTTTGCAGTGCGAATACTATGCGCTTGAAGGATTGAGTCAGCTATTAAACACAGCAGGAATCATCAAGAAGAACCTAAATCCGGCCCTACACATAGAGGGAATCGTATTAACGATGTTTGATACAAGAAATAATCTGAGCCATCAGGTTGTAACTGAAATTAAAACCCATTTTGGCGATAAAGTATTTGATGCAATTATTCCACGAAATGTTCGTTTGAGCGAAGCTCCAAGTCATGGGCAATCAATTTTTGAATATGATGGAAAATCTATTGGTGCGACAAAATATCTTGAGCTTGCAAATGAGCTAGAGCTTCGTCGTAAGTCCGCAATGGCCTCTCAACAACAAAACAATCAGGTCATGGCTGGAGATTTAAATGTCTAATATCACTACTGATAACAGTAACAAAAAACAAAGGCTTGGCCGTGGTTTAGGCTCTTTGCTGGGCGGCGCACAGGGAGACTTGGCTCAGTCGAGTTCGCATTCTGGATCAGTGGGCGCGAACCAACTAAGGGCACCCGAGGCTTTGCCTGAGAGTGTTGATAAAAAGCTGAGCGGACAGCCTGATGCGGCTGCAAATCCAGAATCTCGAGTATGGCAAGTTGCTATTGAAAAGCTTCAGCCAGGATCATTTCAGCCCAGAACAAACTTTGAAAAAACAAAAATCGAAGAACTTGCACAGTCCATCAAACAAAACGGAATACTGCAGCCGATTATTGCCAGAAGAATTGACGGAACTAAATTGGAGATTATTGCCGGAGAACGAAGATGGCGAGCGGCGCAAATCGCTGGTCTGCATGAGGTTCCAGTAATTCTTAAGGTGATGAAAAACCAACAGGCACTTGAGCTTGCGATTATAGAAAATATTCAACGCGAAGACCTGGGCCCAATGGAAGAGGCCGAAGCATATCAACGATTGGTTGCAGAGTTTAACCTTACACAACAGCAGGTTGCTGAGCGCGTTGGCAAAGATCGTGTAACGGTTGCAAACACGTTAAGGCTTTTAAATCTGGCCCCCGAAGTCCGCAAAATGTTAGAGGCTTCAGAAATTTCTGCGGGGCACGCCAAGGTGTTGTTGGGTGTCGAAGACAAAGGCAAGCAGATCCGATTGGCGCAAAAGATAGTTCAAAATAAACTTTCGGTTCGCCAGGCAGAAAAACTAATGCACAGCGCCGAGACCCCTCTCGAAAGCGCAATGGCCGCCCCAGAAGGCAACGTCACTCAGCGACTGATTATGGGCCTCGCTGAAGAGCTGCAAAAGATTATGGGAACTAAAGTCAATATCGACTACAATAACTCCAAGGGCAAAATTTCTGTTTATTTTTACTCCGACGAAGAGCTCACGCAAATTATTGAAAGGTTAAAAACCGGTAGCCATCAGTGATAGACACAAATGACACAGGCGTAGACGGACAAGTATCTGCAATTCTAGAGAGAGGCGCCTCTTTTGAAGGCAAGCTAACTTTTGAAGGAACAGTGCAAATTGGTGGAGAATTTCGTGGAGAGATTTTTACGAACGACACGCTGGTTGTGAATGATGGCGCCTATGTTGCGGCGCAAATCGAGGCCGACTATATAATTATCAGTGGTAAGGTCGAGGGCAATATTTTTGCTCGAAAAAAAGTCATTATGCATCCTCCGGCCGTATTTAAAGGCACGGTCACAACCCCAAGTTTGAAAATTGATGAAGGTGTTGTTTTTGAAGGCGCCTCATATATGCCGAAATCATAGGCTTTAATCTTTCTTGACCCGACAACGGCCAGAATGTAAATCCCCAGACATCAAAAAAACATAGGGATTTCCATAAAATGGCCGTTCTAGAACAACTTGGAATTAATCAGACAGTCTACATTCAATTTTTTATCTTTTTGATCGCGTTTATCACGCTGTCACA
>CANCBY010000026.1 GCA_947374445.1 Pseudobdellovibrionaceae bacterium | reverse complement strand
ACGGATTTTCAAATCTAAACATTATGGCGCCCTCCGAAAAAGAGTCAGCCCTAAAATCCAAGCTGCTAAAAACAGCCAAAGCCCAATCAAAAGATAACTTTTATAAAGTTCCGTGTAACGAGTGAATTTATTGACATCAATTTTTGTTCTTTCAAGCTTGTCGATTTCTTGAAATATTTTCTGCAAAGAATCTGCCTGATTGGCACGGTAGTATTTGCCGCCCGTTTCAGAGGCCATACGACCTAGAAGATCATCGTTCACGGTGCTCTCAAAAGGCTGGTAGGTTTTAACTTTATTGCCAAAAATGTCTTTTTGATAAACTGGAATTTTTGTAGGCCCACTTTGCCCCATACCGATGGAGTAAATTTTGACTCCATAACCTTTGGCAATGGTAAGTCCAGTTTCTGGATCAATAGTGCCTGAGTTATTTTCACCGTCGGTAGCAAAGATCACAACTCGAGTTTTGGCCGTAGAATCTTTCAAGCGCCCCGCCGCATTGGCTAAAGCAACTCCGATGGCTGTTCCATCTTTGATGTGGGCCTGCTGCGCTGTTGTGATTTCATCGACTCTAGAGAGCAGTAGTTCATAATCCAAAGTCAATGGAACCAAAGTGAACGACTCACCTGCAAATATAATAATTCCGATCCGATCAGAGGTGCGGCTCTTGATAAAACTTCGAATGGTCGCCTTAGATGCCTCGATGCGGTTTTCTGGCTTCATGTCTTCAATCAACATTGAGTCCGAAATATCTAGAGCGATCATGATATCGATGCCTTCGACGTTGTTTCGCACCTGAGTGTCCGAAGCTTGAGGACGGGCTAAGGCGAAAATTACAAATACCAGCGCAATAAACTTTAAAAGATCCGGCAGCCAAATGAATCGAGCCTTGAGCGAAGGCCTCACGTTCTTCATCCACGCCACCTGGCTCATTTGAATCGATGCTGATTTGTCACGGCGGTGAAACCAATTCCATAAAAATACAGCTATCAAGGGAATCAGCAGCCAAAAAGCCCAAGGAGAATGAAACTGACTGAACATCAATTTTTCTCCTTTTGAGCGATCTCTTTTTCGATCAGTTCTGAACTCTTTCGAACCAAGGACATCAGCTGCTCTATATCTTTAAGCTCGAGCTTATCTATCGCTTTTTGTGCACGAGCCAGTTCAACCAAAGTCTGCGCCACACTTTTGCCAGCAACCGCAAAAATTTCAGAGTGATTTGATTTCAAATCTTTTAAAATCAATCGATCGCTCCAAGCCAGCGTCGGAATCAAAAACCTGCGGGCTAAATAGATGCGAAAAGCCTCATTGATTTGAGGCAGTAGATCTTTGATTTCGGCTGTGTGCGAGGCTCGTAAAATCTGGCGTAATTTTTGACTGGCTTCTGCCATCGGCTGCAAGGCCGAGCGCGACAGATTCATATCTGCAATCAACTTTTTCTTCTGCGAGCGTCGCCGCAAGACTGTAAAAATCCAAGCAGCTAACAAAAGTAAAACAAAAATAGGAATCGCAAAGTAATACCAAGCAAGTCCAAAAGTCACAGGCCCCATCGGACCAAAAGGCTCCGACTCCGGCTCTTGCGGGTTGATCACCGATTTTACGGTAAAGTTCAAGTCACCCAACACAACCGAGCGCTCAGCATCTACTAACTGGACAGCTTTCAACTTGTGCTCGCCTGCTTTGTATGAAGTCACCAAAATTTGCGCATGGCTCGAAGTTGTTTTTTGAAAATCTAAAACCTGAAGTTTGTACTTGTCAGCGGCCTCAAGCCTGAGCTCCATTTTTTTACTATCAAGCTCGGGCCACTCGCCCTCACACTGAAGCAAGAACTGCCGACCCACCGTGATTTCAGGCGAAGCTTTGCCTAAGGCAGTTTCTTGATTTGGAATTTCAACTTGGCAATTGACCACAGACATTTTGCTACCCGCGCCTTTGCCTAAAATAAGCAATTATTGGATCGACAAAATCTTTTTTTGAATTGATATCAACTCTCGCCACTTGTGCTTTTTTTAAGAGCTGATCACGAATGGTTTTTCGGCGTAAAAATTCTTTTTCAAACTCACGACGAAATTCCGCAGAAGAACTATCGACAGTGACGACTTCACCGGTCTCGGCATCATGAAGATCCACCAAACCCATATCAGGAAGTTGGCTCTCGGCAGGATCTTGCACAACGAGAGCGATGACTTCGTGCTTGCGCCCCAACCAACGAAGGGACGAATCAAACCCCTCATCCATAAAATCACTGAGAACAAAAATCGTCGCGCGTTTTTTTAAAATTCCTTGCAAATATTCAAGGCCCGCTGCGATGCGGGTGCCACGACTTTTCGGTTTCACATAATAGAGATCGCGCAAAATTCGGTGCACATGACCATTGCCTTTTTTGGGTGGTACGTAATGCTCTACCTGATTCGAAAAGAGCATCAAACCCACTTGGTCTTTATTCTTCGTCGCGCTAAAAGCTAAAAGAGCCGCCAAGTGAGTCATCACCTCGCCTTTAAAATACTGGCCTGATCCAAAATCTGTCGAGCCACTGATGTCGACAGCCAATATCACGGTGAGCTCGCGCTCCTCATCAAATTTCTTAATGTAAGGTTTGCCAGCTCTTGCCGTGAGCGCCCATGAAATTGAACGAACATCATCGCCGGGGACATACTCACGAAAATCGGCAAAGGTCATGCCCTGGCCCTTAAAGTGAGTGTGGTATTCGCCAGCAAACACATTGTTTACCATTTTCCGAGTGCGGATCTCGAGGAGCTTTACCTTTTTCAATATCTCAGCAGGTACTGACATTGTTACAACTCTCTAAGCAAGTAACTAACACCTAACGATCTAAGGAACCTCTACGTGATTTAAAATTTCTTTGATCACTTCGTCCGTCTTGATGTTTTCAGCTTCAGCTTCGTAAGTCAGAATAAAGCGATGACGAAGAACATTATAGGCAATGGCCTTGATGTCTTCAGCTGTCACATAACCACGACCGCGTAAAAATGCGTGAGCTTTGGCCGCTCGAATCAAAGAAATACTCGCGCGTGGTGAACCGCCCACCTGCAAAAGATTGGCAATTGAACCCAGGCCGTACTCACTTGGCTTTCGCGAAGCCATAACAATTTCAACTATATAATTTTTAATTTTAGGGTCGACATAAATTTGATCAATGCGCGCAGAAGCTCGTAGCAAATCTTCTTTTGTAATCACCGACTGAATTTGATGACGCTCATTGCTTCCCATGCGGTTTACAATCTCAAGCTCATCTGTTTTGGTCGGATAGCCAACATTGATCTTAAACATAAAGCGATCCATCTGCGCCTCTGGCAATGGGTATGTCCCCTCTTGCTCTAAAGGATTCTGTGTCGCCAAAACCAAAAATGGTTGTTCTAATTTATAGGATTGCTCACCGATGGTGACCTGTTTTTCTGCCATGGCCTCAAGCAGTGCCGATTGTACTTTGGCAGGAGCCCGATTGATTTCATCAGCTAGCACGATATTCGTAAAAATCGGACCTTTGCGCGGCAAAAATTCGCCAGACTTGGGATTAAAGATCATCGTTCCAATTAAATCGGTCGGTAGCAAATCAGGAGTGAACTGAATCCGTTGAAAATCCAAAGAAATTGATTGCGACACCGATGAAATCGTCAGCGTTTTTGCAAGGCCCGGAACGCCCTCTAGCAATACGTGACCGCCTGTTAAGAGCCCCATCAAAATGCCCTCGAGCATTTCTTTTTGACCGACGACAACTCGGCCTACTTCTGCCATCATTTTGTCGACGAACTGACTCTCTTGTTTGATCGCAGCGTTGAGCGCTAAAATATCAACTTCCATCACAACTCCTTCGAGTTTTTTGCCGTGTTCCTATCCGTGTTCTTTACTTTTTTCATTGCCCTATTGATTTCACATTTTCTTGTTAACTTTCGCAAGCTTGGACTGCAATCTGGACCGCAGCAAAATAGAACGGGCTCTGCAGTCTGTCATAGCGGCGCTATCATATCACGGTGCATATACCACTTACTCACTTTAAGAACTTGAAAAGCCCCCTTCTCGGTGGTTGAGTAAAAGCATGAAAAGTACGACCAAGGTCTGGGGTCTTTTAATATTTCTGTCGGTGCTCACGATTTTTTTAGGCTATCGCCTTTTTGATCGCTGGGGACTGCTTGCTGGCTTTTTTATTTCGGTCACATTTAATTTACTGATCCTCACTCGCAGCAAAACTTATCTGCACAAAAAGCTAAAGGCCGTCGAAGTCTGTGGCCAAGATCCTTGGAATCTCAACGCGCGAGTCTCACATCGGGCGCGCGAAGTTGCAATTCAAGCACCTAAGGTTTTTGTGATTGATACCAAGTCCGCCACCGCTTATTCGGATGGCAGTCCCTGGGGCGATAGCTCGATTTGTTTGACCACAGGACTTCTTGAAAAGCTCACACCTGCAGAAGTCGAAGCTGTTTTGATTCATCAGCTGTGTCATATTTTGGCATTGGACACTTTGTCTTTTGGCGCCGCGAGCATAGTAGCTCAATCACTCGTTTCTTTGGCGGGAGTGCTCGATCTATTGTGGCCGTTGAGATACATCCCCAAGTTTGCAAACCAAAAGCCTTTTCATTTTTTAATTTCACCGATCGCCTGGGGCCTCATTCGACTCAATGTCAGAGAGTCCACCTTTTTCGCCAATGATGATCTCGCGGCCGGCATTTTAAAAGACCGAAAAGTTTTGGCCAAAGCCCTCTGGAAGCTCGAAAGCTTAAGCCAAGCACGCCCACTTTTGATTCCAGATTGCAGCAGCCACTTATTTGTCGTCAATCCGCGAGGACTGCGCGAACTAAACTGGTTTTACTTAACACATCCACGCATGAGTGCACGCATTCAGCGCATGATTGGCTACGAACCACTCTAAGAAATTAAATCGGGAGATTTTTATGAAAACACCAGAAGCCTCAATGTCTGTTCTGATGATGTCTTTAGCTTCGAGCGCAGCCATGGCGCTAGGCCTTGCTCCACATCCAGAATCTGGAGAAACCAGCAAAGATAAGAACATGGCTAAATTCAATATAGATCTGCTCTTGGTTCTCAAAGAAAAAACCAAAGGCAATCTCTCCAGCGATGAGGAACGATTTCTCAATCACGTCATTCAAGATTTACAATTAAAATTTGTTGAAATGAAAGCTTAATTTTTAGCAAAGGAAACTCTATGAAAAAATCATCTGGTATTTCATCTTTTATTTTCTTCTCAATTTGCTGCTCGCTCGTTAGCTTCGCAGCTCCCCAACTTGCGCTTGCTGAAAAGGCTGCACCGGCTCTCAAGCTTGGCGAACCTATGCCCGGCAATCTTTTTGTTGAATTAGCGAAGACCATCAACCCGGCCGTCGTTAATATTTCAACTAGCACTTTGCCGAAGGCTCGTGGCCGCGGACCTCGTGACCCTATGATGGAAATGCTCGAACAATTTTACGGTGTGCCGATGCAACAGCAATCCGCACGCCCGCAACAAGCTCTTGGCACAGGTTTTATCATTCGTGAAGATGGGCTTATTGTGACTAACAATCACGTCATCGCTGGAGCTGATGTAATTCAAGTTCAACTCACCGAAAAAAATGAAAAATTTTATGAAGCCAAGGTCGTCGGCTCTGACGAACGCACTGACATTGCTCTCCTCAAGATCGTATCAAGCGAAAAACTCCCCGTAGCTCAGCTCGGCTCATCCAAAGACACCGAAGTCGGCGAATGGGTCGCGGCCTTCGGCAATCCCTACGGCAACGGCCACACAATGACAAAAGGAATCGTCTCAGCCAAAGGCCGTGACATTGGAGAGATCAATAAATTCCCACTGATTCAAACCGATGCTCCGATCAATCCTGGAAACTCCGGCGGACCTTTGGTCAACAGCAAAGGCTATGTCATCGGTGTGAATTCAGCAATCGATGCTCGCGCTCAAGGTATTGGCTTTGCAATTCCAATCGATGAAGTAAAAACTATAATCCCTCAGCTAGAAAAAATCGGTCGCATTCGCAAGGGCTATTTGGGCGTGGGACTTGGTGACATCGATCCGCAGGCCGCAAACTATCTCGGCATGAAAAATCTTGAAGGTGCCGTGATATTGCAAGTCGAAAGAGGTGCTGCGGCTGCCAAAGCAGGAATTCAAGCTTACGACATCATCACTGAGTTCAACGGCAAAAAAATTAAAAACTCATCAGAACTGCGCGATGCTGTTGCAGATTCCGCGATTGGCTCCACTGTGAAGGCCAAAATTTTCCGAGAAGGAAAGACCAAAACGCTCGATGTTTCAATTCTCGAAAAGCCTGAGGCCCGCAAATCAAAAACTGGAGAGGGCAAAAAATACTTTGGCCAAAAAGCTCCATTTGAACTTGGCTTCAAAGTGGCTGACCCCAACGATCTTTTGCGAAAAGAATTTGAACTTGATCCTGAGCAAAGCAAACCCGTCGTGATCGAAATCAGCAATAATTCGGTGGCCGTGCGCTCGGGCCTGCAGGCTGGCGACTTGATTCTGGATGTGAATCGCAAAGAAGTGAACAGCGCCACTGACGTGCTCAAGCAACTCAAAAAAGGCGCAAACACTCTTCGTATTTTGCGAGGCGAAGCCGTGATGATTTTGGTGCTTGAAGCGGCGGAATGAGCTGGTTGGGGCTGTTAATTTTTTGCCAAGCAACATCCGATGTTTGCAATCCGGCCCCCGTCGTATATATTCGGCAGTCGTGAAATACCTCATCCTTCCTCTTTTTTTTCTGCCGGCTTGTAACATCCAAGCCGAGGCTGGCGGCCATAAAGTTGTCGACGCTGATGTTGGCGGTAAGTCGAGTTCTTACAGTTACGACTTAACTGATAACAACTGTCCCACTGGCAAAAAGGAATTCTCAAGCCTTGATAGCATGTGCTCAGCTCTTCGTAACGACAGCCAAAATAACTACTGCGCGCGAAATCTTCGCTACGAAAATTTCAAACAGAATTGCTCTGGTAAAACCTGGTAGTACGCCTCAGCGACCTAGACCAGCATGAAAGCCCCACATGGAGCCATTGGACTTGACTCCAAAACACTCATGAGTAAAATGGAGTCATGTCTAAAACACTCATTCGCTACCTAGAGCCCTCTATTAAAGACGACCTCAAGAAGAAAATGGTCTTTCTCGGCGGACCCCGCCAGGTTGGAAAAACAACCCTGGCTCAGCATCTCATTAAAAATTATGCTGACGAGCACCCTGCTTATCTGAATTGGGACAGCGATGAGCACAAGTCTAAAATTAAACAACGTGAGTGGCCTAAAAATGAACCCCTCATCATTTTGGATGAGATTCATAAATTTAAAAATTGGCGAAATATGGTCAAGGGGTTTTATGATACCCTGAAAAACACCCACTCTTTTTTAATTACGGGCTCAGCAAGGCTCGATCATTTTCGCAAGGGCGGCGACTCCTTGCTCGGTCGATATCAATATTACCGACTACACCCTTACAGCTTACCGGAGTTAAAATACCAGGCGGGAAGCCTTGAGCAACTGATGAAGTTCGGTGGATTCCCCGAACCATTCACAATGGCGAACGAAAGAAATTTGCGCCGATGGCACATTCAAAGACTCAATCGCCTGATTCGAACTGACCTGCGAGACTGGGAGGATGTTAAAGATTTAGATAAAATCTTTGCTCTGGCAGAAGAACTTCCAAATAGAGTCGGCTCGCCACTCTCTATAAATTCTTTGGCCAACGACATTGAAGCTGACTTCAAGACGATCAAACGTTGGCTAAACATTTTATCTTCCCTATATTATAGCTATCAGATTGCTCCCTTCGGATCGACCAAGATTCGAGCGGTCAAAAAAGAGCAAAAACTTTTCTTGTGGGACTGGAGTCAAATCGAGAACCCGGGAATTCGATTCGAAAACATGGTCGGCTCTCATTTATTGAAATACTGCCATTACTTAGAGGACGTCGAGGGCTATAAAATGGAACTTAGGTTTTTGCGCGATACTGACAAACGTGAGGTCGACTTTGTAGTTCTCAGAAATAAAAAACCACTATTTGCCGTTGAATGTAAGCACGGTGAGAAGTCAGTATCTCCCCACCTTTTCTATTTTAAGGAGAGAACAAATATACCTCATTTTTATCAAGTGCATTTAGGAAAAACTCATCGTCAAATTGATCAAAGAATATCACTGATGCCTTTCGAGACTTTTTGCAAGGAAGTCAGCCTGGTATGAAAAAAGAAATGCCATTAAAAAATTGGGAGCACTTTTTTAAGCCCGAAGTTAGAAATAGCGGACAGCTGTTTGTCCGCAAAGGCAAAGTCACACTCCGCAGCCCCTCAGACACTGAGATTGATTCTTACGTCCAAGGCTCAGCGTCATTCAAAGTGACTCTGAAATGCACGTCTGTTGAAAGCACAACATTTATAGCCGCTTGCAGTTGTCCGCAAAGTAGCAGGGGGCAGTTCTGCAAACACGTTTGGGCCACGCTGGTTGTAGCTCTTGAAAAGAACTCTGACTTTTTTGAGTCAAAGACTGATTTACTTGTTGAGACCAGTAAAACTACAAGCTCGGGCCCGACCAAAAGACTCAATCAGCCAAATCCTGAACTCAAAGCAAAACAAGCCGAGTACCGAAAGCAGCAGTATCAAAAACAAAAACAGAAATTAAAAGAGTTAAAAAAATCAAAGCACACAAATACTGTTGCCGAAATTCACCCTCCTGAAGTTGAAGCAGCTCTAGAGTTCTTTTTTGAAAATGGGTTTCCTCTGAAAGAGTCTCTCACGCAAGCCGCCGTTGGGACTGCGATGAAAAAGCTAGCCCGAGTTTTTCATCCCGACATGGGCGGTAGCCACGAAGAAATATTACAGCTCAACGAACACGCCGAAGTCCTTACAAAGTTCGCAAAATTTTAGCCCCTCAGGTGCTATTGCAGCCAGGAGAAATAAATCTTAAAGCAAAAAAATTTTGAAAATTTAGATTTATCGCCAGAGATCAAAAAAGCGCTTAAAGACATTGGCTTTTCAAAAATGACTCCCATTCAAGAGGCTTGCATCGAGCCCCTCTTGGCTGGAGACGATTTGATTGGCCAGTCAAAAACCGGTAGTGGCAAGACCGCAGCTTTCGTCATTCCAGCATTAGAAAAAATTGATCTCACAAAAAACTTTCCTCAAATTTTAATTCTTTGTCCAACACGCGAGCTCTGCCTGCAAGTTTTACAAGAGTGTCTAAAATTTTCGAAATACATGAAAAACTTGGAGTCCGTTGCCTTGATTGGAGGTCAACCTTATCCTCCGCAAGCAGCAGCTCTTGCAAAAGGGGCTCAGCTTATTGTGGGTACACCTGGCCGCACGCTTGAGCTTCTCAAAGATGGCAAGCTGCATGTCGATAAATTAAAAGTCGTGATTCTCGACGAGGCGGATCGTCTGCTCGAAGAAAGTTTTATGCAAGAAATGAAAGCCATTCTCGAAGCACTGCCAAAGCAGCGGCAAACGATTTTCTTTTCGGCCACTTTTGCTGAGGGAGTGACCGAGCTCAGCCGGCTTTACCAAAAAGATGCAAAGACGATCTCAGTCAACGAAGGCGCAGACAACCAACCCCTGATTGAGCAATCTGTTTACGCCGTTGAAAAGCCACAAAAAACTGAGCTCCTGATGCAAATCTTGCAAAGTCATCCCTCATTGTGCACCTTGATTTTTTGTCGCACAAAAGCCGCTGTCGATGAGATTGGAATTTCACTCAAACAAATTAAAGCTAGCTGCCAAATTTTGCATTCAGATTTAAAGCAAACCGAAAGAGATCGCACCGTCACTTTATTTCGCCACGGCAGCCTGCGTATTTTGGTCGCCACCGATGTTGCGGCTCGTGGACTCGACATCGACTCACTTCAGCTCGTGATCAATTATGATTTGCCTTCGAGCCCCGAAATTTATTTGCATCGGATTGGACGCACTGGCCGTGCTGGTCGCAAAGGCGAAGCGATCTCTTTGATGACGGCTTACGAAAGTGATTTGATCCTTGAGATTGAAAATAGATCCGGACTAAAAATGATTCGCAAAGAGGCTCCAACGATAGCTATCTTAATTCCAAAAATCGACTTGCGAAAAACATTGATGAGAACCATCCAGATCTCTGCAGGAAAAGCCAACAAACTCACATCTACCGAAATTACAAGCACCTTGGCAACAAGCCCAGGCACTATTCGGTCCTCGGCTATTGGAAAAATCGATATCCTAGACAAAATCACGTACGTTTCTATTGCGCCAGAAATGGCCGAAGACGCACTAAAAAAACTACGCGCAAAAAAATTCAAAGGCCTTCTTTTAAAAATGATTTTAATTTGATCCTGACCTGTAAAGATCTCAGCACATTGCGCTTTATGCAGCCTTCACTAGAAATTTTACAGTCACTTCAGGCTTTACCCTGTGCAAAAGCTCCAGAAGCCTGTCAATCGTAAATTGCTCGTGATGGTAATGAAGTATCTCACTCACACGGCTCTCAGTCACTTGAAGACGCTTGGAAAGCTCGCGCTGGTTGATCTCTTCATGTTGACAATATCGAATAAAATGTTCGCACAACTCATGCTTAGCACGCTCAACAGGCCCAGAGTCAGAAGACAGCAGCTTTGTGGCCAGTCGCCCCTTCATTTTACGTTCAGCCGCCTTGAAGATTTCTTCGGAGGGCCAACCCTTCGGAGGTGCTTTGCTTGTCTTATTGGGCTTTTTTGCAGCCTTTTTCATTTTGACCTCCTGTAAGCATTTCTTACTCCCAAATAGCTACCGTCGGGTGGAATAACTAAAATCAGACGATAGGCCTTGCCATTATATTTGCCGTCAGCCTCATAAAATTTGTAACCACTGACCTCAGAGCTGAGTGTTATCAGCCAACCATCAGCCTCTTTCAACAACTTCAAAATAAGCTCATCACTCATGCTGTCTTTGTGTTTCTCCTCATAATGAGGATCAATCCAAAGTTCATCGAAGTGTTGATCATTTATTTTTAAATCAATCTCAAAGCGACGGTACACTTTGCCCGTCTTTCCAAAAATTACCATAGTTTCCTAAATTTAGGAAGATTTTTGTAGACACCTTAAGTGCTCCCTTCGAGATCAAAAGAATCACGATCGGTGCACAAAGCTAGCCAGTGCCTATTTAAATGCTTCTAGCAAAAAAAAGTAGCTCACATGACATAGTTGTTTTCTTGGTTTTTTGGTAATTGTAACTGGCTGACCGGCTGGAGGAGCACTCCTGCCTCGATCCGCAATTCGGAGTAGAGGGCGCAAGCAAAATCGCGAAAAAACGTATGAAAGCTGCCGGCTCTAGGGCCACTGCTGTGGCACTAAAATCAGGTTTTTGGAATCGTATCCGATTTCATTTAAGCGCTTCACTGCCTCTGCGACAATCGAATCGGGATTCTTCCACTCGCGAGACATTATCCACAAATATTTTTGATCGGGCACGCCAATGGCAGTCCAGCGATAATCTTTGTCTAAGGCGACAATGAGATAATCAAACTTTAAGGGCCAAAGCGGCGAAACTTTCCAATGAGCCTTGGTATTTTGATCATAAATCCAGGCTTTTTGTGGAATAGATTTCTTCGGACCATTTAATGAACCTTTGTTATAAGTAAAATCAACATCGATTCGCTCTTGGTCTTGGCTCCATGTATATTGCTCTAATCCGTTGTGAACTTCTTTTTCTAAAAACGTGAACCGTCCGGCAAGAACGTACCAATCGCCCATGAATCTATTGATATCGACTTTATCTACTGTTTTCATCTGGCTCCCCATCTTTAAATCTGGCTCTTCAATCGCCACAACAACTCCAGAGAATATTAAGATAAAAATCGCCAGAGCCTTCATCTATTTTTCAAAGGTCAGGCTGCAAAGTGGAATTTTCTGCTGCAAGCCCGACGACTGGATTGTTGTGATCAATTTGCAGGTATCAAAACCCTGACTCGCCAAGACCTGTTTGGTTTCAGTGATCTGCGCTTCTTTCAACTCTGGAGTTCGGCTCAATATCCATGCGTAGTCTCTGCCGGGTGCCCCGACCACAGCGTAGGAGTAGTTCTCACCAATAGCTAAGACCCAATAGTCTCCGCCAAACAGAAATCTCCACCCCAAAAAATTAACAAATGTAACTTTTAATTTTGAATTAGAAATTCTATCGACGACCTTAGCCCGCCCCGTAGCAACACTGCGCTTGCCATTTGCTGTATCACAGCTGTTAACCACGGAGATCAAATCATTTTCGGCCAATGCATACTCTGCGACTGTGTTGGCGACACACTGTTTTTCAAAAAACTGAGGAATCGCAGCGATCTCAAACCAACTACCTAAGTATTCTTGGAGATCAACCGAGGCCACGGTCTTGACGGGCGGCAACTCCGCATTGGCCGTGATTTGAATGAAGGCACAAATGAAGGCACATAAGCTAAGGGCGGTTAAAAAATATCGCATTTGATCTCCTCGAACTTTTCTAATGAGCTGATTATGACTTTTTGTCAATGTTCAACAAACTTAACAAAGAACACAATGTGGGCGGAGCCATCTCCGATGCAGTAATCCCGAGCATAAATTTTCATGGACGAATTGTCTTGTGCGGACAAATTGCTCTCTATAACGCGAAAGAAATTCCTATGAGACCTCGAATACAACCATATCTATTGACTCGAAGTATATTAATGCAGGGATTTATTGTCGGCAACTATTCAAGCCAATTCGCAGAGGGCACAGCTGCGCTAACCGAGTGGCTGAAAGAAGGAAAATTAAAGTCATCGCAAACCGTTGTAGAAGGATTCACTCAGTTGCCGAAAGCCCTCATAGGTCTTTTTTCCGGAAAAAACACCGGCAAGATGATCGTGAAAACTGCGAATTGAACAAGAATCACCGGAAGCTTTTAATCGAGTATTCGAAACAAAATTATAATCTACAAACCAACATTCCAGCTGCGGTCTTGGGTCGCATTAAAATTCGTGCAACCCAAGCCTGAACATTTTTAAATTCTGAAAGGCCCAGCTTTTCATCCGCTTTATAGAACACACTGAGTCCATTGATCCAAGGAACGATGGACATATCAGCAATTGTGTATTGCTCACCGACTAAAAAAGTTTTGCTTTGCAGATGCTTATCAAGAACTCCTAAGAGACGTCGGCTTTCTGTTGAATATCGCTCTAAGGGATAAGGATGATCGCACTTGTCGACCGCGTATTTAAAGAAGTGCCCGAACTGGCCAAACATGGGGCCAATGCCCCCCATCTGAAAAAACAGCCATTGAATTGTTTCAATTTGCAGCTTGGGATCTTCGGGCAAAAACTTTTTCGATTTCTGCGCAAGATAAACTAATATTGCACCAGACTCAAAAATTGAAATCGGAAGCCCATCAGGACCGTCAGGGTCAACAATCGCTGGAATTTTTGAATTGGGATTAATAGCGACAAATTCTGGCTTAAATTGGTCACCCTTGGTGATATTAACAACATGAGCGCTATAAGGAACTTCCATTTCCTCTAATGCAATTCCGATTTTTTGACCATTGGGAGTCGCGAGAGAATAAAGCTGAATTTTAGACATCGATGACCTCTTTTGTCTCAGGTAGTTAATTGCGCAAAAGTCTCAGCAAAGTTTCGGAACCGAACTTCGAGCTCTTCAGAGAATGCATTGAGTTTATTAGAATCAATGTCTAACTCTGCAATGAAAATTCCACTTTTGTCTTTTAGCGGAACAACAAGCTCTGACCTTGTCTTCAAACTGCATGCGATGTGTTCTGATGCTAATCGCACATCCGGCACATTCACAACACTTTCAGTCCGAAGTGCCAGACCACAAATGCCTCTCGAAATTGGAATTCGAGTGTGCTCCGTGGGCTCGCCTATGAAGGCACCAAGGATCAAATGCTCACTTTCGGCCTTGATGAAGTAGCTTTCTTTAAAATAAAGACCAATCCAGTCGCAAATTTCTGGCGCAATTTCTTTTGCTTGATGGAGCCATGATAATTGTGCTTGATAGAACGGGCTTGAATTATCGTTGATATTCACGACTTATCCCTTTTTGATAGTTTTTGTAAAAGTTTCTGGTTGAGCTGATCAATACGAGCTGGATCAATGCTCTTTCGCAGAGTCTCTCGAATGACTTCTCTGAGTACTTGCGTGAGATTCAAATAATTACGACAAGCTTTGCAAAAAGCAATATGAAGGCGATAGCGAATCCGCCCCATTAAAGTGGCAGGCTCTTCGCCCAAATCAATGAGTTCTGCCACATCTTTGCATCGACGAAAAAAAAAGTAATAGACTTCGTGCCAGTAATGTTTAAGTCGTTCCCCAAAATTCACAGCATCACTCATATTCCGCGCTGACTTTGCCTTCCAAACACATTCTGAGCTTATCCTTGGCTCGAAACAGCAGCACCCTTAAGTGAGTGACATTAACACCCAAAACATTACAAATTTCATCAGAATTTTCGTCCTCAACCTCTTTCATTACGAATGCCGTCTTTTGCTGCTCGCTGAGGCCGTCCAGACATTCCTCAATCAAATCAGTGGCTTGACGAAGCTCAAGGATTCGATGCGGGCTTTGGGGAACTCGTTTCCACCAACCGTCAGAGCCAAAAGCCTGCTCAAACATTTCCTCTGAGTCTTCTCTATAAACCGTTCTTCCTTGCTCTCGACGGAATTCGCGAATTTTATTGAAGAGAATGCCGCAGATATAAGTTCTTATCTGCGCTCTCCCTTCAAATTTTTCCAAATTTAAAAAAAATGTTTCCCAAGTTTGATGAATAACCTCATCAGCTTTTTCATCACGAATGGAATTCGAGAGACAAACACGCAAAAGATAGGGATTCACTTCAACAAACAAAGTCTCGAGAAACTTTGGATTTCGAGACTTTAGCAAAGACATAGTCTCGTCATCGAGAGCAATCTCAGAAGCACTGAAAGAAATTGTATCGCTTTGCTTTAGAGGCCTCTGTTTTCCAGTATTTTTCAAAGACCAACTCGCTTATTTGTACCAATAGATTCAAGAAATGAATTCGCAATATCGCTTAAAAATTCTTTTTCAGGCTTAAATTTACACATTTCACGAATCGTAAAGGCCGTCGCAAAGGCCCGCGCTGCAGCTTTTTGAGAATTGATTTTTTTAGAAATTTCGCCGCGAATTTTGGCTTCTTCGATGAGGCTACAAAAGTATTGTTCTCTCATCTTTAGTAAATCTATAATCTTTGACGTTAGCTCATGATCTCTATTGCCGAATTCAAGGCCACTATTCATCAAAAGACAACCTCGTCGTTTGGACTTTGGCAAATCAGCCTCATTAATAATTTTCGTCAGAAAATCGGCCAAAGTTTCTAGCGGAGATAGTATTTCAGAGGTCTTTTTATTCTTGGGTCCACAGTATCGATTGAGAGCCAGTTCAAAAAGTCTACTTTTATTACCAAAGCTTGAATAGAGACTGCCTTTTTTTAATCCTGTGACATTGACCAGCTCATCCATCGACGTTCCTTCGAAACCATTTGCCCAAAATAGGTTCATAATTTTATCGGATACAATTTCGCAATCAAATTCTCGAGGTCTAGCCATTGCCACTAAATCGAACATATTCTTGACCTATCGGTCAAGAATATTGAAAAATAACTAAGCGAATTTAAATCTATTCGCTTTTCTTCCTTCAGCAAGATCTTTAAAGGAGACTTACTTGAAAACTATCTCAGTTATTTTTATTGGACTCTTTTCATCCTTAAGCTGGGCTCAAAATAATTTAAATGTAAATTCTTCGGGCGTAATTTTAGATGGCTACGACGCGGTATCTTACTTTAAGCCCAATGGTCCAATCAAAGGCTCTACTCAATTTCAAACAAAGTTCGAGGACGCGATATATTGGTTTGCAACGGATCAAAATAAAAATGAATTCGCCAAGGAGCCAAAGAAGTATGCCCCCCAATTCGGAGGATGGTGCGCGTATGCGGTAGCTGATTCAAAATCAAAAGTCGAAATAGACCCCAAGAGTTTTCTTATTCAAGACGGCAAGTTGCTCGTATTCTACAACGGCATTTGGGCTGACACGAAAAAGAAATGGCAAAGCACAAAAGACAAAAGCTCAGCTGCTTACTTAAAAGAAGCAGAAAGTAACTGGCCCGAAGTTTCAAAAAAGAGTCCTTGATACCCCCAAAAGCTTACTTCGGATCAAAAGAAATTTTTCTTAAATAGTGGCGTGGTTAAACGTCAAAGCAAATACTAGAACCGTTTTCATAAATCACCTCTTTCAAGTGAACGACCAACTTCGGTAATGCCGTCAAAAATTAATTCTGGATGTTGCCAAGGAATAAAATGATTTAAGGTCACCACTCCAGGCAAATCTTATTTTTCGGTTCTTACCTTGAATCAATTAAATCTGATTTGGATATTCTTTTTTATAAAGATCAATTTCAGGCTGAATTGATTACATCGGATTTATGCAAGAAGAGATTGTTAGACATGAGATAAAAATAATTATGGCTTTGAAACTGATGCTCAAACCCCGAACATCTTTTGCCGAAATTGGTGATCTAGTTCGTCGACTTTTAAAATGGTCAAAAAGTCGATGCATTTAAATTCCCTATCAAAAGCGGGCGGCCCTGGCGTGAAGCAACCAATATCGAAATAAGATTTGCAGAGAGAAGGCAAGAGCTCTTTAGCAGTTACTCGCTCCTGCGGAAAAAGCAATTCGCGATCTTTGAAGTAAAGACTTTCAAATTCTGCTGATCGGTATTTTTCGGTCGGAAAAATATCGAAAATTGGTCGAAGCCTTCCTTCCTCGCGGAGATACCGACATAAAATGTTAGCCTGCCGAGGGTCCTCGGTCATGACAGAACCGCAGCCAAAGAGGTATTTAGTGTCTGACCTTTTCATGTATTCTGCGATCGCTCTCCATAGAAGCATTATCACAATGCTTCTTCGATGATCTCGATGCACACAGACCCGCCCGATCTCAAGCTTGGTTTCAGGAACCTCAATGAGGCTTTTACAATGAAACTCTTGCTCGGAATAAAAGTAATTCGAAAACAGCGAGCAGTTCAAACGGCAAGTTGCGATCATTTGCCCGCTATTTGTATCAAAAATTCCAAAGTGATCGGAAGCTACGTCAAATTCATCGTGATCTTCGCCCACTAATTTGCCTGCACCAACCATCTCGACTTTAAACACTTGATAGCGCAATGAAAATGCCTGCCTTAGCTCCTCCATCGAAGAGATCGTTTTGATCAAATACCGTCCCACTTTAAGGGTGATCGGAATCTTAACTGAAAAATTTTCGAATGCTTTAGTCTCTGTGATCATTGGATCTCTCAACCTACTTCTAATGCCCATTCAAGAGTCTGCCTGACATGACTAAACTCAAGAAAAGGATGCGCCAATATTAATCGCAAAAAAGTTCCCTGTTCATTTGTTGAATAGTTAACCATTGCTAGATTTTTTTCTTTCAAAATCTCTCTCACCTTTTTTGACCAATCTTTGTCAGCAGAGCCAGAAGTTGGAATAATTCTTACACAGAGATTCAAATACTCAGGCGTTGCCACTAGCTCTAGCCGAGGTTGCGTTTTTACCCACAGCAAAGCTTGATCACGAATCTCAATTAATCTATCAACAAATTGTCCAAGACCGTCAGACCCCAAACTTTTCCAAATAGTCCAGAAGCTCATTGCTTCGGCCTTACGGCCACATTGCCAAGATAACTTTCCTCGATCGAGATTGGGATCATCCGAGTGAAACAAATAATCTCCACCAGAGACGTCGTTGGCTTCCAAAAGAAGTCCTGCGTGTTTTGTCAAAAAGAAGCTGCTCGCAAGACTAGCGCCGAACAACTTGTGGGCATCAAATGTCATTGAATCTGCAAGCTCAACTCCATGAACGAGTTTTCTTAACCGCTTCGAAAAAAGGGCGGGCCCTCCCCATGCTCCATCCACATGAAGCCATATTTGATTCTGCTGACAGATCGGAGCAAGTTCACCGATCGGATCAAAGGCTCCAAGAACAGTTGTGCCAGATGTCGCAACAACCAATAGAGGAATAAATCCTTGGCTCCGATGTTCTGCAACGATCATAGCAAGTTCTGCTGGCTTCATTCTTCCGTGCTCATCCACCGGTACGAAAGCTAAACTCTCAGTTCCTAAACCTAAAACGACACAGGCCTTCTTAATTGAATAGTGCGCCTCACTTGAAACATAGACTTTTAGTTTTTGGACGCTCATTCCATTCTTTTTAATTTCGGGAAGCAATCTTTGCCGAGCGCAGTGAATAGCCATAAAATTTGCGGCACTTCCACCAGGCACACTTACGCCCTCTCGCTTACCGGAAGGCCAGCCAATAACTTTACCCAGCGTCTCAATCACTTCCGCCTCGATAGTCGAAAATGCAGGGCTTGCTTCGAAGGTGGCCAAGGTGGTTTTTGATTGTGAAACCAACTCTTCGGCCATTAACATTTGCGGCAATATTCCCGAAAATAACTGGTTCATAAAATAGGGTGACTCAGTCGATACCGAATGCTTGCGAATCGAATCCATGATCTCTCGCAATCGATCAACTCTTGTTGGCTCTGACAAATGTAAATCCTGCTTTAGTTTCGACAACGATTTAAAGCTAAACTGACCGGCTTCGGTGTGTGCATGAATCTTTGGAACATAAACATGCAAGGTCCGGCCTCTCGCACTCACACATCGCAAAGCATGCTTCGACGAAACTGGCGTGTTGAGGACTTGATCTTTTTCAAAAACTTGAATCTCAATCTTCATGCCCATATCCAGCGTATTTTCAAAAACGCCCTCTTCGATGAGAACCATGCATTGACTCCATCCGTGATTGTGCTGAGGGGAGGCATTTCCTTGAACCCAATCGATCGAGATCACTTCAAAAGAGTCAGTTTGATAGATAATCTTACGTGAATAAATAGGGTTATTGCTTTCGATCGCCATATTTCCTGCTCATTTGCTCTTTTTTGGAATGATTTGTTTAACTGTCTCAACCCAGATTGGAAATTGTTCGCGATGAATTAATAGAACGTTAACACAGCATACAGCAACTGCAACCGCTAGCCCAAAAAGAAGTCCGCCATCATTTTGCACAACAACACCCAACACGAAAATATGACTAAGTATCGCCCCGGCCATAATCCCTAAGCCTGCCATCGCGCCCAAAAATTGCGTAGCTGGAATCAACAATAAGAGGCTTGCTACTAACTCGCTGACTCCTGCAAACCATCTCCCCCATGGCTCCGCGCCAAGGCTTTCAAAAATAAATTTAGATTCTTCAGCTCCAGTAAATTTGAAGAAGAGAGTCTGCATGAGAATGCCGGCGGCAATCACACGAAATAGAAGAGCCCAGTTTTTTTTCATTTGTACCCCAATCGTTTGCAGGTGAGTGATCGCAATTGGCAATAAATTACAGCGAGAAAATAAAAAAAGTCCCCATCCCGTAACTACTTG
>CANCBY010000025.1 GCA_947374445.1 Pseudobdellovibrionaceae bacterium | reverse complement strand
GCGCCAACTTCACCCACTTTTTGCTGAAATGCCGCTGCTTCAAACTCAGGAACCATTCGACCTTTTGAGAAAAATCCCAAGTCACCACCACTGGCTTTTGAGCCGGTATCATCCGAATATTCTTTTGCTAGCTTTGCAAAGTCCTCTTTATTGGCACGAGCTCTCAACCCCTCAATTTTTTCAAGAGCCGCTTTTTCAGCCGTTGCATTGCCGGCCTCAGCTTTGATCAAGATATGTTGAGCATGAATTTCGTCCTGAGTTGTAAACTCAGCTTTGTTGCTTGCAAAGTAATCCTTCACACGTTTTGAAAAATCAGGCTCAGCCAGTTTGGCTTTGATCTCTGAATCAGAAACATTGCCCTTAGCCAGCCAATGATCTTTATCAATTTTTGCAAATTGCAAATTGATCTTTGTTTCTCGCAATAATTTTTGCTTTTGCACTTCAAGCTCTAGAGGAGCTCCAGCAGCAGACATTAAACGCTGAAGTCTTTGATTTTTACGATCTTTGCGAATTTTGTCTTCAAAGTCGCCAGCCGATGTCTTTGCGTACTCCAAATATCTCTCGTAAAGCTCGCGCTGAAATTTTCCATCTTTTTGAAAAATTGGAACTTCTTTGACGATAAAATCGCGGATTTCGGTGTTGGTCGCCAAAATGCCTTCTTTTTTTGCAGCTTGAGACATCAGCTCAATTCCGATTAAATTTTCAGCAGCCTGACCTCGCAAAAACTGGCGCTGTGTGTCGCCTGGCATTTGTCCGCCAAAGATAGGAGCATACATTTGCTCAAGGCGCTGCGTCTCATTGCGCAGGTCAGCCAAAGAAATAAGTGTATTATTCACTCGGGCCACTGACCCAGTGCTAGCCTCATTGGCCAAGCGCGAAGGCAATCCAAAGAACACGAAAACTAAGATGATAGATCCAAAAATCATCAGAGCGAGCACTCTTCTGGGAGAGAGAGTGTCAGAAGTGAGCTGCTTTTTCATCTTGTCAAACATCGATAAGGACATGGGTCGATTCTCCTAAATTGGGTCAGAACGATTTGAAAGTAAAAGAATAGGGATAATTATTTGGAAAGAGCAAATGTTTTTGCTAGCCTTTGCATATGAATTTTTTGAACTTCGATCTAAAAAAAGTCCTTCTGTTCATCTGCATCATCGCTTTGCCTCTGGTGTCGATCAATACCCAGCAAGGCCCGCGCGACACTGGATGGTACAATAAACCCTTCAGTTTTTTGGCTGGAATGACACAGAACATGTTTTTTTCATTCAGCGATGGTGTTCGTGGCACCACCAGCCTTTATTTAGATCTGATTAACATCAAGCGTGAAAGCGCGAAGCTTGCCGATAAAAATAACGAGCTGCAGGCGCGCCTTGTTGCCAACGAAGAGCTTAAAAAAGAAAACGACCGGCTCACAGCTTTGTTGGATTTTAAGCAACAAACTAAAATGGAACTCGTGGCTGCGAGAGTCATGTCTAAAGATTTAATGTCCGATCATCTGACAATTCAAATCGACAAGGGCACGCACCACGGCCTCAAAGCAGGCCAGGCAGTTATCACAACTGAAGGGGCTGTCGGCTATATTTTTCGACCCGAGGCTTTTTCAGCGCAAGTCCTGTTGATTACAGATCGCTATTCTGTGGTTGATGGAATCATCTCACGCAGCCGAGCTCGCGGCATAGTTGAAGGCAAAAACCAAAGCACCTGCGCTCTTAAGTATGTTGAAAAATCAGAAGACATTCAAGTCGGTGATTTGGTCGTCACGAGCGGAATTGATAATATCTTTCCAAAAGGCTTTCCAATTGCAAAAGTGGAGTTAGTTGAAAGTAAAAGCTACTCGGTCTCGATGAAGGTAGAACTCCGTCCCGTTGTTGATCCAGATAAAATCGAAGAAGTTTTTGTGATTCGCAATGCTGCCTTTGAGGATCGCACACCCAAAGTGAGCCTAAATCAATAATGCCAACTCAGAAGCTGCATCTACTCAATGCTTTCTTACTCGTCGTAGCAACCCTGCTGCTTTGTAGTTTTCAAACCACTTTTTGGTTTCAGGTGGTTGGCGGAGTTTCGGCACCTATGCTTTGGCTTTTGGTTTTTCTTTACGTGACTCTTTACCGCAAAAGAACAGAAGCGATCTTTATTAATTATGGTCTTGCTGTTGTCATCAGCCCCTTCACCTCGATGGGCCTTGGAACTCTTTGGGCGATCACACTGGTATACACTCTGGCAGTGAGCATCGTAAAAGAAAGAGTTTTTTGGCCTGGCACTCGCTACTTTGTTGCAGCCAGTGCTCTTTCAACCATCGCCTATCATGTGATCAGTTGGGGTTTGTCTCGCACGATCGAAAGCAATCCCATTGGACTGCAAATGGGACCACGTTTTATGGAATTGCTATTCACTCCCCTTTGGGCTGCGCCTATTTACTGGCTCTTCTCATACATAGATCATGTCTCTGAGCGCGATCCTTTGCCTGAACGAGGGAGCCCCAACACATGAGCCAAGATTTTATTTCAAATCCAGATGAGTCCAAGGAGTTTTTACCTAGGTACCGTCTGTTTTATCTAGCGATTGCGTTTACCTTTATTACATTCTCAATGCGCCTTTGGTTTCTGCAAGTGATCCAAGGCAATGAGTTGCGTGAGTTCTCAGAAAAAAATCGTCTAAAGCAAAATAAAATCAATGCTCCTCGCGGTTTGCTTCTCGATCGAGATGGTAAAATTTTAGTAGAAAACCAAGCGGGCTTTGAAGCTATTTTATCTCCTCAATACATCGAAGACACCGAGGACGTTGCTGACATCATCGGACCCATCTTAGGAATTGAACCTGAAAAGCTTGTTGCTAAAATTCAAAAAAGCCGAAGACAAAATGGACCCTTTGCTCAAGTTAAAATCAAAGACAATCTCAGTCGCGATGAGGTTTTTCGTTTAAAGCATGTCCGCCTTGAAACCCCTGGTCTTGAAATCCGAGAGTCGATTGTCCGTCACTATCCTTTGATTGAGGATGGCGCTCAGCTTTTTGGCTACGTTGGAGAAATCTCGAAAAAGCAGCTCCCTATTTATAATCAGCTCTACAAAAATCAAATATCTTTCGAGCAAGGAGATATTATCGGCAAAAATGGGCTCGAAGAAGTTCTCGAAAAAGACATTCGTGGAGTCGACGGAATTCAGTTTTTGCAAGTCGATGCCTACGGCCGCGAGGCCAACACTCAGACTCCCAATATTTACGGCGAAAAAGTTCATGATCAAGAGCCCGTTTCTGGATCCAATGTTATTCTCACTCTAGATAGAGACATCCAGGAGGCTGCGTGGAATTCATATAAGGCTCAACAAAGGATTGGCGCTGTTGTTGCGATGAAAGCCAATGGTGAAGTTCTCTCATGGATCAGCACCCCAAGCTTTGACCCCAATCAATTCTCTGCCAACCTCAATGCGACTTACTGGAATCAGTTGATCAACGATCCATTTAAACCTCTGCGCAATAAAGTGATCCAAGATTACTACTCTCCAGGATCAACCTTTAAAGCGTTTATGGCCGTGACCGCACTTCAAGAAAAAGTCATCACACCCACAACCATCGTCAACTGCCCCGGCGCCCTACGCTTCGGAAAACGCCTTTACCATGACTCTAAAAAAGAAGGGCACGGCAACATCACAGTTTTTGAAGCTCTTGAGCGCTCGAGCAATATTTTCTTTTTCAAAATGGGTATTTCTTTGGGCATTGATAAAATGCACAATTATATCTCTCAACTTGGCATCGGAACAAAAACTGGTATCGAGCTCCCACGAGAAGTGGCCGGCCTCATGCCCAGCGCCGCCTGGAAAAAAGCAGCCATGGGCGAAGAATGGCAACCTGGAGAAAATCTTTCAACTGCGATCGGGCAAGGCTTTGTTCAAGCCACTCCGCTGCAAATGGCTGTGGCCTACAATACCATCGGTCTTGAAGGAAAAATGTTTAGGCCATTTATTATCAAAAAGATCGTCGACAACTCAGGCAAAGTGGTGCGTGAAACACAACCAACACTTGTTAAAGACCTCACGCAAACACAGAGCAACGGTATCCATATCGATGTCGAGACATTTAAAGTTGTTAAAGAAGGGCTTCGCCGAGTGGCCAATGGCGATCGCGGAACTGCAAAATTTTTAAAAATACCTGGCGTGCAAATGGCTGGCAAAACTGGAACATCACAAGTCATGGGCTTTTCAGCTGATCAAATTTATCAAAGCTGTATGTCTCGCCCGATACATCAGCGCCATCACGGATGGTTCGTTGCCTGGGCACCTGCAGATAAACCAGAAATCACTGTGGCCGCTCTTGCAGAACATTCTTGCCATGGAAACACAGGCGCTGGCCCCGTCGTTCGCGATATTATTCGTGCTTATTATGAAAAATATCATCCAGAAATTATTGCCGAGGCCATTAGGACTGCCAAAGGCCCAAAACCTAAGCCTGCAGAAATTCCTGCTGTCGTTCATGAATCAGAGGACGAATAACTATGGACTTAAATCTTCACGTTGAAGAAAGAACAATTCTCAAACGCATTGATTGGAATTTTGTTTGGGTCATTTTAGCTTTGAATTTGGTAGGACTGATCAACCTCTACAGCGCCACACACGGCCCCCACTCTGCAGACGTTGAGCCTTTGTTCGTCAATCAAATCATCTGGCTTGTTGTGGGCTGGAGCGTTTTTTTCATCACAACCTTTATTGACTACCAAATTGTCAACCGAGTAGCTCTGTTCATTTACATCCTAAATTTGGGTGCCATTGTATTTACAACTTTTTTCGGAACTGTGGCACTCGGCGCTCAACGCTGGATTGATCTCGGCTTTTTTAGATACCAGCCCTCAGAGACCATGAAGCTCGCACTTATCATGCTGATGGCAAAATTTCTTCAACACCGCTCTACTGACGGCCCAGGCATGGGTGTCAAACAATTGCTTTTTCCTTTATTAATTCTAGGCATTCCTTTTGTTTTTATCGTTGAACAGCCCGATCTCGGAACAGCGCTTATGATCGCCGCAATCGGCGGCACTATGATTTTATTTATGAAGATTCGCCGATGGATTCTGGCGGCTGTTATCGGAGCAGGCATTGTTGCGGCCCCCATTGCTTGGAACTATGTTCTTCGTGATTATCAAAAGAATCGAATTATCAATTTTCTTTCACCAACAAATGATCCCCGGGGTTCTGGCTACAACTCTATCCAATCTAAAATTGCTGTGGGCAGTGGGCGTTTTTTAGGAAAAGGTTTTCGCAAAGGAACGCAGTCACAGCTTGAGTTTCTTCCGGAACGCCATACTGACTTTATCTATTCTGTTCTGAGTGAAGAGCATGGCCTTATCGGCAGTCTGACCACATTGGGTCTATTTTGTGTTCTGTTCTTGGTAGGAATTCGCATCGCTTCAAGCGCTCGAGAAAAATTTGGAGCTTTACTAACTGTGGGGATCTTGTGCTACGTTTTTTGGCATATGTTCATAAACATGGGAATGGTAATTGGGCTCTTACCAATCGTGGGTGTTCCGCTGCCACTGCTGTCATATGGTGGTTCAAGTATGCTAACGACGATGGCTGGGCTTGGACTAGTTTCAAGCGTCGCCTATCGCCGTTACATTTTTTAATCCTTAAGATTTCTAGCCTAAGCCAGAAACTAAAGATGCTTTGAAATAAAATTAACGATGTTTTCTTTGGGCTGATTGCCCATGATCTGATCGACTTTTTGTCCGCCTTTAAAAAGAATCATCGTTGGAATGCTACGAATTCCAAATTTAGCAGCAGACTCTTGGTTGTTATCGACATCCAATTTTACGATTTTAACTTTTGCGCCCATCTCTTGAGCAATCTCTTCGAGTTTAGGCCCGATAGCCTTACACGGACCACACCACTCCGCCCAAAAATCAACAAGGACAACTGAAGTCCCAGATTTTAGAACTTCGGACTCAAATGAACTGTCAGTGACGGGAACTGTAAATTGACCCATAGGAACTCCTTATCGATGAGGTAATAACTGGCCGAAAAAGTCGACTTATTTAAAATATGCCCACGGAATAGAGTTTGTCATTTTTTTGCTTTCAGTATTTTCAAAAAGCGACACTTCTGAGTTACCTCTTAGTTTAACTCAAAACCGAAAAAATAGGTAAGATATTATAAATACTAGCTTTTTTTGAAAAGTGCTTTTGCAAAATGCTGTTTCAGCTGATCTAGGCGCTCGAGCTCTGCCTTGTCCCAGTCTTTTTTCATGGCCTCTTGCCGCTCTTTGATCTCCTGCCTGTTGAAATTTGACTTGGTAAAATCTGCGGGAGCAGCAGACTGATTGCTTTTCAAAAATTTCTCGTAACGAGCCGCACGTGCAGGATCCAAAAATGGCTTTGTTTTTATTTCTGGCTTGGGTGGCATTGCCGTCTTTGCCTCGAGCGACCTATTGGCATCAGCACTTGGACCCTTTTTAGAACTATTTTTTAACGCCTCTTTAAGGCGTCTTTGTAAGTCCGGATCTGCCAGAGTGGCCTTTTTAAATTTTTCACAGATCAAATCGCCATCAAGCCCAGAAAATTTTGCGAGTATTTGCAGTAATTTGGTGGGCTCTACAGGCGCCTCAAGAGTGGCGTCCATCTTAATCTTTATAAGATCCGCCGGCATGAGTTTATAGCCTGAAGGCAAAATAATTACGGATTTGCCAGTAAAACGTGTGTTTTCTTTGAGCTTGGTTCCGACGCTGAGACTCGATACCAATTGGGTCAATCCGCCAGAAACAACGATATCAGGATTAAAAGATAAAAGCTGATCTGCCAGCTTCGCCTCATTGCCGACTCCAACCACATCAAAGCCTACTTTTTTGAGGTAGACTTCGGTCGTGGAGAGCTCGTTGTAATCTTCAAATAGTAATAAAATCTTCTTCAAAGTCTGATTTTCCTACAGAAATGATGTTCGCACAGAAGCTTGTCCGCTACAATCAAAGCCTCATGCAAAGACTCTTCGCACGAAAAACAACTCAATATATTTTTTTTGAACTTCTGCCGCCCTTCTTTTTGGGACTTTTTGTTTTTATATTTATCCTTCTAATGTTTCAGGCGCTGCGACTGACTGATTTTGTGCTGGTGCATGGCGTGGGCCTGGATGTAGTTATCAAAATTATGGGCTACCTTTCGATCAGTTTTTTACCCGCACTGCTGCCCATGAGCCTTCTCTTTGCCGTCATTATGACCTACGGAAGAATGAGCAGCGACTCTGAGATTGTAGCCCTCAAAGCCTGCGGTCTTCATATGTTTCCAATTGTTTTGCCCTCAGTTTTACTTTCAGTTTTGGTTGCAATTTTTTCGGCGCAAACATCGTTCACGTTAGCCCCCTGGGGCAACCGTCAATTTGAACTGCTGGTCACCAAGGTGGGACAAACAAAAGCGGGGGTCTCTCTCAAAGAGGGCACGTTCTCAGAGGGCTTTTTTGATCTCGTTATCTACGCCAACAATGTCGACTCCAAAACAGGAGAGCTCCAAAAGGTCTTTATCTACGACGAAAGACAAGGCGATGTCCCTCTGACAATTATTTCTAAGCGCGGAAGAATTGTTCAAGATGTCAACTCCCCAGGGCACGCAGCCCTGTTAAGACTCAATGACGGCGACATCCACCGCAAGGGCGAAAACCACACGAAGATTAAGTTTAATACTTTTGATATCCATCTTTTTGATGCTGTACAAGAAGAGCACCGCGAGAAGTCTCCACTTTCGATGAGCCTCGATGAAGTTCAAGAAAAAATCGCACAAAAAGAGCTCCCAGCTGAAGATCGAATTCTCTTTCTGACTGAGTTTCACAAGCGCTGGGCCATCGCACTCGTTTGTCCACTTTTTGGCCTTCTGGGTGTCGGTCTGAGCGTTAGCACCAATCGTAGAAGCCAGAAGTCTGGCGGAATGGCGCTTTCTTTGGGTGTGATAGTTCTTTACTGGATTTTGTATGTTTCAGCAGAAGGCATGGCAAGAGGCGGCCAGTTGGCACCAGCTATCGCAATCTGGGCACCCAATGTCGTGTTTGCCCTTTTGAGTTATTTTAATTTGAAGCGTAATTGGAACTAGATCAAGATTAAAAGCAGGATCAAAAAATAAGAGCGATGCAGTAGCATCCATACTACCATGGTCATCCGTGACCACATCGCCCCTCCCTTCGTACAGTGTCAGAGTATTTCAGATTTTTTTCAAAATATTTTTTCACTATTTCTCATTTTTTTATAAAAAAATATGTAGAACAAATTTTCCCTATCTATAGTGATGCCCTGAGGACCACACACTAGGAGTAGCTGTTTTCAGTTTGATGCTCCGAATCTTTGAGTCTTGAAAATGCCCGTGAAGAATTCAACTCACTCTCCAATAGAAGCACTAAATCTTGGCAGTCACGAACTGGCGTCGCTCCCTCCATCAACAGATCAAGCCCCCCCTGAAAATCAACATCAAGTGGATGAGATGGCACAACAAAAACAGGACGCGATTGTTCTATCGCCTGCCTTCCGGTGATAAGTGTTCCGCTTTTACGAGCGGCTTGCGTGATAAGGGTGCAAACAGCCAAGCCCGAAATAAGGCGATTGCGCGCATGAAAATAATGCTTCTTCATTGGCTCATTAAAAGAATACTCACTCACAATCGCCCCTCCAGCAGCTACCACCGGCTCAATGAAGGACTCCAAATTTTGTGGATATATTTTGCCAAGGCCCGAAGGCACAAAAATAACTGTAGGTCTTTTTTTGGCTAAAGCCAAAAGATGTGCCTTTTGATCAACCCCTCTGGCTCCACCACTAACAACAAAGGCATTCACCTTCTCGAGACAAGGACCCAGATGACTTTCCATCCATGAAATTGTTAGAGGATGAGCGTTACGACTCCCTACTACGGCAAGGCCCTGCTCGCTCATCCAAACAGGACTTCCTAAATAGCTCAACAAAAATGGAGGCTCATTTATACCTAGCAATGCCCGAGGAAAATGCGGATGCCCAGGAAACACAAAATGAATATTTTGTTCTAGCGCCCGACACAACATCTGCCTTTGCATGCTTAACTCTGCTTGCGCAACACTAACGCCTAATTTTCTAAAGACATATTTATGAATGACATACTTCCGCAAATCAGAAAGTGAAGCGCCAGGCCTCATCAAGCGATTCAATATGGCGATTGAATCCAAATACAAACCAAGAGCTGCACGCCCATGAAATATTTTTTGAAATTTTGCGGCAAATAAAATGAGCTCAATTTCTCTGTCAAATTCAGAGACAAGTTCAACAGATTCACGGTCAGATATTTTTTCTAATAATTTTTCCATGACCAGAGCTCTCTTCAAAACAAGAGCCATCATATACGTCAATCAGGTTACTGCGCGCCCCCAAGCCAGGACGGAACCCGAACCTACTCTGATCTTGTCGCTGATATGGCCGTATCCAGGTCATCACCCACTCGAATTTCATCGGTTACATCGGCAACAACAGCCGTTGCAAATTGATCACTGACCTTTACAACCTTGACGTGACCTATAACCATTGAATTCGTTTCGACATCCGATTCAATATTACGAACTTTTTGATTTTTATAAACTGCAAAAGTTTGCCCGACATCAATCCCACCGCTAGAGCCGACATTGAGATATACGATTTCTTGAGGGCCAAATAAGTTTCGCTTAAGATCATTTGCTCCACCGATTATTTTGGCATGAACAGGCTGCCCTTGCGTTTCAAAGACGGGATTCACAACGGAAATATCGCCCGAAATAATAGTGGATCCAACCAAAAAATGAGACAAGATTTGAGTGGATTTAGCACGGTAAATATTTTTTGCTGGATTGACCAACTCAATCACTTCGAGCTGACCTAATACTTGAATTGAATTCGCTGATTTAGATGTAGAAATATCTGAAATTTTACCTTTTTCTTCGACAACTAAATATCGGGTGTGAGCCGGAGCCTCATTGAACCTAACATAAACCAGCTGACGATCGGAGGCCGCATTCATACCCTGCTCGGTTTCAGTCACTATTCCCACGATCTCAAGAGGAGCTTCGGTGATGTAGAAAGGTAAGATTTGGTCGAACACTGGATGCGCTGAAGAAATTGGCTTAACAAGCATTTTAAAATCGGCAAGCCCAGTCAATGTCTCCCAGTGAGGCAGGCTTGTTGGTAGATCCGCATATTTGGCGCCGGCAGCTTTTGCTGGCGGAAGTTCCTCAGCCGTAATATGGCCATTAGGATACACGGGCGCTTTTTCGTCAGCTGGAGCTTCGGTCGGAGCGGGGGCTCCTGGTTCCAAAGCAACCCCAGCGTTTTCTGAAGCAAGTGATTCTTTCACAGCCACAGAAGGTGGCTCGCCAAAAGTTCCATCACTAAATTGAATCTGCTGACCTTCACTGATCTCATGCGGATTGAGCATGCCGTTGCCATTAACGGCCCAAATTTTGGGCCAATAGTGAGGGTCAGCAAAGAGAGCCTTACTGATATCCCAAAGTGTGTCTTTTTTTTGCACCTGATAATTAAAAAGGGATCCCTTTGAAACTTCACTCTTCCAAATATCAGACGAAGTGGGTTGCTCATTGTACTTTTTGAAAACTTGATGAAATTTATTTTCTTTCTCCAGATCCTCAGCCGACTGCCCATGAGCCCAAGGGCTTATAGAAATAGCCGCTGCGAAAACTGCAAAGTAGGTTGCACGTGGTATTTTTGATAACTTAATCACTTGAATAACCTCAGCTCGACTTGAGCTCTTTCGGACTCGGGGCTTTGAGGATAGCGCAAAAGTACCTGCTTAAATGCTTCTTGAGAATTAGGAATCATCTCCATCTTTTTTAAAACTGCGGCCTTGGCAAAAAGCGCAGATGGCGCTTTGTTACTGTACGAATACTCCTTTAAAACCCGATTAAAATGTTTCAAAGCTGTGCCATAGTCATGAGAAGCCACAGCGTTCAAGCCCGCGAGGTACAATGCATCATCAGCTCTAACACTTTGTGGGTACTTTTTGATAAACAAAGCCAGCGCAGAATTAAACGCCAATTGATCATTTTTTTCATAAGCTAAGAACAAGTGGTTGTACAACTCTGTCTCATTCAATCCAGATAAGTCAGAGCCAATAATTTTGCTTGGAATCACACTTAAGCTCTCCCCTTTTTTCTGAGGAGCAGCACTTATGTTAACACCTGTAAGCTCTGATTTTTTTTTCATTACGAGATCGCGATCTTTTTTATCCTGCTTTTCTTCAGGACTCATGCGAGATGGCTTCAACCCTGCTGTCGAAGCTTCAGAGGACCTATTGGATTTCGCTGAATTTTTCTGTCGAGAAGTGACGCATCCAATGTTTAAGAAAGTGCCTAATAAACAGATCAGTACAATGATGTTTTTCATAAAAAAAGTATGACACGGTAATGCAAATGACGACAAGAAATTCGCAATCAAGAAGTTATCCACATAGATTGGGGAAATATCTCCAACCTGGACCTTAGACCAATTGATGAATAAGGGTTTCAGCCGAATGCTGCAAATTAATGCACATATTAAGTGTATGAAATTAAAAGATTATTTTAAAATTATGAGAAATTTTTTAATTTTTTTTTACAGATCTTAAAATCCGAAAATCGAATCTAATGTGACTTCATTTCATACTATTTCAGCCTTTTGACTCGGCAGGTAATTTGCTAAACACCTGAAATAATGAAGATGATTCACTTATTACTAGTTTTAGCTCTAATTGTACCATTCAGTCATTTGCTCAAATTTGTTGCTCCACTAGCAATGCAGGCGCAAACAAAGTGTCTAGGACTTATAAAGTCTGAAATTGATAACCAAGAAATTCACCGAGCTTTTTTCTGTGGCCAATCTTTGAACGAAGGGCCGCTCAAGCAACTTTGGATATCAACAGGTCTTTATCATTTGCTTGTTGTCTCAGGTTCTCATCTTATTTTTCTGTTCGCTCTCATGGGATGGACCCAGGGGCAATTGACGTGGATCTTCTCTTCAGATTTTTTTCAAAAAAATCCTTCCAGCAAATTCGGATTAATTCTTGCCGCGCATTCAATTGAGATTTTTTTAAGCTGTTACTTTACTTTGATGACAGGGTTTCAAGCTCCACTTGTCAGAGCGCTCTTTGCAAAGGCCCTGCAGTTTATGAGTCGAAAACTTAAATTATTTTGGCCTCGTGATATTATTGTGAATATTTCCGGCATTGCATGCCTCTTACTTTTTCCTGAATGGCTGCAGTCACAATCTTTGCTACTATCATGGCTTGCGAGCCTCGCACTCACCCAAGGCCGAACTGCATTGCAAAAATCAATTTCTGTTTTTTTAATAACTCTTCCTTGCCTCTGGGGATGGGGCCAAATAAATCCCATGACTATTTTAGCCAATATCTTTATCTCCCCCCTTGTTAGCTTGCTAATTGTGATCTCGGGACTTTTTCTTTTGCCGGCCTCTGCAATGGCCGAGAAAACGTTAAAACTCTCTCTGTGGGTTTTACAGACCGCAAAAGAAATAATTCCGGCCTCGCAACTCAGCTCGCCAATACATGTCGTCTACGTTTGGAGTTTTTTAGTTTTGCTGACGATCGCCGTGCACATTTACCGGATCAAAACAAAGCGCCAGCAATGCACAGAATAAGTCTTATCCTTTTAACAGGCCTTCTCATTTTATGTCCAAGCTATAAACTCGGTGACCGCATCGAGCAGAAGCAATTTATTGTTTGGAATACCGGGCAAGGCCAATGGACAACCTGGGTGACAGAAAATGAGTGTCTCCACTTTGATGTCGGTGGAGAATTTGATCTTTCAAAAAAAGTCGCGCGCCTTTGCGGCGAAAAGTTCAATAAAATTTTTCTCAGCCACTGGGATTGGGACCACATTGGACTGGTTGGTAAATTTAGAGTTAAAACTCAACATTTCTGCATCGCTGCTCGCCCCAAAGGAAGTGCAAGCCCGCACAAAGAGCGTTTGCTTGCAGGTATTCTCTCGTGCTTAGACTCCGAAACAAGAGTTGCAAGTCTTTTTCAACAGCCTATGGATGACCCACGATTTTTAAAAAAGTCTGAACACTCAGCCAATCATTTGAGTTCGGTGTTTTGGCTTAAACCTGCAAGCTTTTTGATTCCTGGAGATTCTACAGCCGATGAAGAAAATTTTTGGAAAAAGGAAGTCCCCGCCTCAACTAAAGGATTGGTGCTAGGACATCATGGCAGTCGCTCGAGCACCTCGCTAGCGCTGCTTGATAAATTACCTGAGCTTCAGTGGGCAGTGAGTTCGGCAAGATTTTCACGCTATGGACACCCGCACGCCGAAGTCGTTAAGCGCTTGGCGCAAAAAAAAATCCCCCTGCTTCGAACCGAAGATTGGGGGACTTTGCACTTCTATCAAAGATAGATTGCGGTTTTAAAAACGATCGCCGTTTGTATTAAACCTTGTAAGGGCGATATTCCATGCCCAAGTCACGAGCCACTGGCTCATAGCAAACATAACCATTGTAAACATTGAGACCCAAGAAAAGAGCTTTGTCTTTTGCAATAGCATCTTCTACACCCATCGCCGCTAGCATTGAAGCATAGCGAAGAGTTGTGTTTGTCAGCGCGTAAGTCGAAGTTCTTGGAGCCACACCTGGCATGTTAGGGACACAGTAATGGATCACTCCATCTACTTCGTAAGTTGGGTGCTGATGCGAAGTCGGACGGCAAGTCTCGATGCAACCACCTTGATCCACAGCCACGTCAACAACCACTGAGCCTTTGCTCATTGCTGAAATCATTTGCTTAGACACAAGTGTCGGAGCTTTTTGACCTGTGATCAAAACGCCGCCCACTAACAAATCAGACTCGATCACAGATTGCTCAATGTTTTGCGCATTTGAAAAAAGAGTTTGAACACGACCTTGAAACACATCATCAAGATATTCTAGGCGAGAAAGGTTCACGTCCAAAATAGTCACGTCAGCACCAAGGCCGACAGCCATTTTAGCTGCGTTTGTTCCAACAACACCACCACCGATGATTGTCACTTTGCCAGGCTTAACACCCGTAACACCACCAAGCAAAATACCTTTGCCACCGTGATCTTTTTGCAAATAAAAAGCACCGATTTGAGTGGCCATACGTCCTGCAACTTCAGACATAGGAGTCAAAAGTGGAAGTGAGCCGTCAGGTTTTTGAATTGTTTCGTAAGCAATCGCTTTGACTTTTTTCTCAGCCAAAACTTTTGTCAACTTTGGCTCAGCTGCCAAATGAAGATAAGTGTAAAGAATAAGATTTTCTTTCAAAAGTTCATACTCGTCAGCTAAGGGCTCTTTTACTTTTACGATCATTTCAGCTTTTTTATAAACTTCGGCTTTTGTATCCAAAATTTTGCCGCCGACTTGCTCGTACTGTTGATTTGAAATGCCGCTGCCAACACCGGCATCTTTTTCAACGTAAACAGTGTGTCCTTCTTTGACCAATTGTTTAACGCCCGCTTCGGTCATACCGACGCGATTTTCACTGATTTTAATCTCTTTGGGAACACCGATAATCATGGAATTTCTCCTTATTTTAGCGCTGTTTTAAGCACCGTTTTGAGGGCCCATATTGCACAGGCCTGAGTGAAAAATCGAGTTTAAACTTTAACTAATTAGCGCTCCGCCCCATCGAGATTAAAAAGGGATCTGCCTTCTGCAAATTTGTAAAATCTGCCTTTGAGCTCACGTTCTTCCACTTGTTTTCTATGAGAATCTGGCCGATGGAACCACCAAGCGTATTTCCGGGACCAAGTAGGATCAAACGGTCAGGGCAAAACTCTTTAAGCGCGACAGTCACAGCCTGAGTAAAATCATAGGGAGCAACCACTTGGTGCCCCAAGGTGTAATCGTAGAGGGCCTCTAGATCTGTCGCGTAGTCCATCCAAATATGCCCCCGCCCGTCAATCAGCGGAATTTGCGGCTTTTGAAAAAGAGGCGGAGGCAAAGTTTCAAAAGCCCGATTCGAAATTTCGTTCAATAGCGGAGTGTGAAAAGCCGCATGATTGATCAGCTGAAACGGATAATTTTCGATTTTCGGCAAGCGCTTGAGCAAAAAATCCAAAGCTTTTTGATTGCCGCCGATCACAGCATAGCCACCGAGATGAATCGAAATGTAAGCTTCACAGCCGTCCATCGCTTGCACCTCTGATAGTGCTTGCTGAAGATCTTTTTCTTGGTGAAGGCTTTTTTGCCAATTGAGATCTACAATCGGATAGATCAATTGGCCGCCGATGATTTGCTCTTTCATCATCGAGCCCATGGTGTTGATCACCTCGAAAGCACTATTTGCATCAAGCGCTCCAGCCACAGCCAAGGCAATGTACCAACCCATCGAATTACCAGTCACCGCAACCACATCAAATTTTTCACGATCAAGACTCATAAAGTCCGCAAAGCTGCAGGCATAAATTAATGCCGAAGCATGTTCACCTTTGGTGTGCAGGCCAGGCTTGAACACGGGCTCGTTATCAAGGTCGGACAGAGTCGGCACACCAAGTGCTTGGCGTTTTTGATCGAGGAGATCAAAGAACTGATTGTACTGTTGATTTTGCTGTGGTCTGTATTTTTTAAGATAGCCCAGAGTTTCTTTGGTGTAAGTTCCTCGTCCTGGACAAATAACAACGACGCGTTCTCTTTTAGTATTTGTCATAAATCTTTCCCGACCATTTTCAAACTGAGTTCAATAATTTCATCACGTGACGGAAGCCCCGCTGCTGCAGCCACTCCCAGAGTGATAAAACAGTCATGAGCCGCAAGCACTTTGATCTTTGGCAATCGGCCAAATTGATCGGGCATTTTTTCGACCATCATTGCAACCAAGCCCTCGCTGATCGAGCCGGTTTTGCGGCACTCATCGACGATCAAAACATTTTTGTCATCTTTCATTTCTTCGACAAGACGGTCTTGATCTAGCGGCGCAATCCAGCGCAGATCAATCAGCTTGCATTGCACATTGTGTTTTTCGCGCAAAATTTTCTCGGCTTGGCAGGCAAAATAATACCCATTTCCGTAGGTAAGAATTGTGAGATCTTTTCCATCACCAGAAACTCCGAACTCGCCAATTTTGATTTCTTCTTCGGGCGCAGGATAGGTAAAACTCCAGCCTTTGTCGCCTTCTTGATGAAGATCTTTTGTCATGTAGAGAGCAATCGGCTCAACGAAGACAACGACTCGGCCTTTCTCAAAAGCCTCTTTCACACAAGCTCTCATCATCTTGACCGCGTCGGCACCGTTTGATGGCGTGGCCACAATCACACCTGGGATATCACGAAACACAGCCAGCGAGTTGTCATTGTGAAAATGACCACCAAAACCTTTTTGATAAGGCAAACCAGCGATTCGAATCACCATCGGATTAGTGAATTGTCCTTGCGAGAAAAATGCTAATGTTGCAGCTTCGCCGCGGATTTGATCTTCAGCATTGTGAACATAAGCTAAAAACTGAATCTCAGGAATTGGCAAAAGACCATTGTGACTAAGGCCAATCGCCGCACCCAGAATTGATTGTTCATCAAGGAGCGCATTGAAGACTCGTTTGGCGCCAAACTTATTATAAAGCCCGTCAGTGACGTTGTAGACTCCACCTTTTTGCGCTACGTCCTCGCCAAAAATCAAAGCATTCGAATAACGGAGCATGATGTCCGTAAGACCGTAATTGATGAGCTTCGCCATATGCTGAGGCGTAGATAATTTTGCAAACTCGCGGTCAAAGGCTTTTTCACGCTGAGGCGTTGTCGGAACCGGAGGAGTTGATTTTATTTGTGTACTCGCTGTTACAGTTGCTCGAATATCTTCGGGAGTTAAAAGTTTGGGTCTTGTCACCGCATAAAGGCCCACTTTTTCAACTCGCTCGCGAGTGCGTTCATACAAAGACAAGATCTCTTCAGCAGACATGACACCATTCTCAATCAGAATGCGCGCCGAATGCAAAAGTGGATCATTGAACTCAAGAGACTCAATTTTTTCAAGCGTGTGGTAATTAAATTCCATGTCAGAGCCCGCATGTCCCATTAGGCGCACAGTTTCTGTGTGCAAGAAAACAGGCTTACGATAGTAGCGAACATGCTCCTCGACGAGCTTGGTTTTCATATAAAGATCTAAGAGATTTAAGCCATCGGCTTTAATGTATTGGATCCCTGGCTTTTGCGAGAAATTGTTCTCAATCCAGCCGCGCGGAGTGGATGTAGAAATTCCGATATTATTATCTTCGCAAGCGTAAACCAGCGGCATCTTAACACCTTGGTAAGCAGTCCACGCCGCTGCATTGATCGCTCCCAAAGCGGTTGAGTGATTGGCTGACGCATCACCAAAAGTGCAAAGAACTATACTGTCATCAGCCATCACGGATTCGCATCCCAAAGCATGAGCTCTGCCAACAGAAAGGGCTGCGCCCATGGCTTTCGGCAAATGAGAAGCAATGGTGCTTGTTTGCGGAGGCACTAACAAAGGCAGACTGCCAAAAACTTTGTGCCGCCCGCCTGCTATGGGCTCTTCGCTAGAAGCCACAAATGAAAGCATCGAATCATAAATTGGTGTGGCGCCTGGCAATTGCTTGGCTCTTTGGATCATTAGCGCGCCACTGCGGTAATGCAAAAAAGCCATATCATCTTTGCGAAAAACTTTTCCGAAAACTGCATTGCCTTCGTGGCCCGAACTTCCGATGGTATAAAAACATTGGTTGGTGTTTTTTAAAATGCGTGCACGCAAATCCATGTGACGACTGATCACTTGGCTCTCGAATAAATCCACAAGCTCTGTGGGTTTTAATCCGGACTCTTCAAGCGAGACTTGGACGCGAGCCTCTGGCAGGCGGCCTTCTTGAACAAAATGCGTGAAGTTTTGGTCCACAACTTCTGCGCGATTGAAAGAAAGTTTGCCCGATGGCTTTGACAATGACATAGACGACATAAAACACCTTTATATGTGCACTCACATTACTGTTTTCACTCATGTATGCAACCCGGATATAATGCCAGGTGATGCTAACCGAAAGGCTTGCCATAGGCTAGAGCCTTTGCTACCAGTTATTGCTCAAATATCGAATTAAGTATCTAATGTGGCATGGCTTCTGAGGGGGGACAATGGCTGCTTACGAATCTCTAAACTATATGGATGAGGACTCGCTTTTTACCGAAGATGAACTTATGGTGCGCAACACCGTAAGGGATTTCGTAACCAAAGAAGTGATGCCCACTTTACAAGAGGCCAATCGCAAAGAAGAATTCCCAAAACATTTGATCCCACGCTTTGCCGAAATGGGGCTTTTGGGTTCAACAATTCAAGGTTACGACTGCCCAGGCTTGGGCCACATTGCCTACGGTCTTTTGATGCAAGAGCTTGAGCGCGCCGATTCTGGTATCCGCTCTTTTTGCTCGGTGCAAGGCGCCTTGGTTATGTACCCAATTTTTGCCTATGGCTCTGAAGAGCAACGCAAAAAATATTTGCCAAAACTAGCTGCTGGCCAATTGATCGGCTGCTTTGGTTTGACTGAACCGGACGCTGGCTCAAATCCTGGCGGCATGCTGACTCGCGCTGAAAAAGTTCCGGGTGGCTACAAACTCAACGGCAACAAAATGTGGATCACCAACGGCAGCGTTGCAGACCTTGCCATTGTTTGGGCCAAACTCGATGGCAAAGTCAGAGGCTTTATCGTTGAAAAAGGCACTGAAGGGTTTTCGACAAGCCTGATGAAGGGTAAATTTTCACTGCGTGTGAGTGTGACTTCTGAATTGCATTTGCAAAACTGCGTTGTACCTGAGGCCAACATATTACCAAATGGCGAAGGCCTTAAAGCTCCGCTGGGTTGCTTGACTCAAGCCCGCTTTGGTATTGCTTGGGGAGTGATCGGCGCTGCGAACGCCTGCTACCATGAAGCTCTTCACTACGCGAAGGCTCGTATTATTTTTGACGGCAAACCACTGGCTGCTCACCAATTGCCACAGGCAAAGCTTGCGAAGATGGTTCAAGAGATCACAAAAGCTCAGCTACTTGCCATTCAACTTGGTAAATTAAAAGAGTCTGGCCGCTTGCAACCTCATCATGTATCGCTCGCTAAGATGAACAACTGCCGTATGGCTTTAGATGTGGCTCGTGACGCTCGCGACATGCTGGGCGGCAACGGAATCATCGATGAATATCCGGTTATTCGCCACTTGATGAATCTTGAAACCGTGAACACTTACGAAGGCACTGAAGACATTCACCGCCTTGTTATTGGTCAAGAGATCACTGGTATTCCGGCATTCAGATAGTTTATGCACTTTGAGGCCGAGCAAGTTGTTACAAAAAAGAATAAAACTGTAATACTTCGACCGGCCTCGGTGGATGAGGCGCAAGCTTTGATTGATGCGATGGTAGATATCGCTGAGACCTCGCCTTATATTTTGATGACTGCAGAGAGTTTTCGCAAACAAACTGTTGAAGACGAAGTAAAGTGGATCGAAAAATATGCTAACGATCCTCGTTCGATTTTGATCCTCGCTGAATTTGAAAAGAAGATTGTTGGCATTTTGAATTTTGGAACCAACAAGGATCCTAAGACTCGCCACCGTGGCAGCTTAGGCATCTCGCTTCATCACTCAATGCGCGGCGAAGGCCTTGGCGAGCTCATGTTTAAAAAGCTTTTGCGTGAACTCGCTAGGGTCGAAGACTTACTGCAAATTGATCTTGCAATGATGGGAGACAATCACCAAGCCTACAACCTTTACAAAAAAGTGGGCTTTATTGAAGTCGGCCGAACCCCCTTAGCTTATAGGCAGCCTGATGGAAGCTTTTGTGAGGATGTTCAAATGGTTTTGCCCTTCTCGGGCAAAAAAAGCCCAAAAACTAGCAATGGAAAAATTTGAACAAACCTTTGAAGATTATATGTCGGAGGTCTGCCAAAAAAATCCCGACCCGTCTCACGACATTCTTCATGTCAAACGAGTCGTCAATATCGCAAAAAAATTGGCCGCTCAAGAAAAAGCAAATCTTAAAATTGTAGTTCCTGCGGCTTACTTGCACGACTGTGTTTACATATCTAAAACTGACACGCGCAGAAAAATGGCATCGAAAATTTCAGCTGACCGTGCTGTGGAACTTTTGACTCATTGGAGCTATCCAAAAGAATTTTTACCTGCAATTCACCACGCTATTTTGGCTCATAGTTTTTCTGCAAAAATAGATGCTGTCTCACTAGAAGCTAAAATTGTACAGGATGCGGATCGTTTAGATGCCATGGGTGCCACAGGAATTTTTCGCTGTTTTGCATTTAGCGGATTGGCGCAAAGACCACTTTATCGCGCGCAAGACCCATTTTGCGAAAATCGCAGCCCAGATGACAGGGACAACACTCTAGATCACTTTTTCACAAAGCTTTTGCATCTTCAGGATAAATTAAATACTCCTTCCGCGAGAGCCGAAGGAGAGTTAAGACTTCAAACTATGACTATCTACTTGAATGACTTAAGAAGAGAGCTCGAAGGGCTTAACTAAGCTTATCCCACGCAGCCCCATCCGGCCATTTTAACGTAGGCCTTAAAATGGCCATGTCTGTTTTA
>CANCBY010000024.1 GCA_947374445.1 Pseudobdellovibrionaceae bacterium | reverse complement strand
GTGGCTCCGCTAAAAATATCTCCTGAGTTACAAAGTCTCATCACAGAAAAAGTTTTGAATCCAACTTTTGAGCTGATGCAAAAAAAGAATTTTTTATACCGCGGAGTTTTGTATTTTGGCTTGATGATCACCGATAAAGGACCGCAAGTTTTAGAATTCAATTGCCGCTTTGGCGATCCCGAAACGCAAGTGATCTTACCACTGTTGGACCAGGATGTCGGAATCCTATTCAAAGAGGTTTCCCTTGGTAAAGTTCCTTTAATGAAAGTAAAAAATATTTTCGCAAGCTGCATTGTTTTAGCCTCACCAGGATATCCGGCGAAACCTGACAAAGTTGAAATTTTTGGCGATCTGGATTTTCAAACAGACTCTAGCTATTTCGTTCACGCCGGAACTCAATTTGATCCGCGCAAAAAAGAGTGGACCACAAAAGGTGGAAGAGCTGTGTGCGCTTTAGGTCTTGGATCAAACCTGAAAGAGGCCCTCAAGACGGCCTACCACCAGGCCAATGCAATTTCTTGGAAAGGATTGCAGAAGCGCACCGATATTGGGTCAAAACTGACTTAGTTGATTCTACGGAAAAACAAAAAAATTGAGTCTCATCTTAGAAAAAAAACTCAATTCCTTTTAAAAAATCACCAAGTTTTACCGGGACAGTTCTGCTTGAAGTAATTGTAGCGAAGACTGCGCGCGCAATTGCTATTTTGAGCATCATCCCGAAGTGCAGCACACATCTCGTCGTTACTCGAGAATTCTTTTTTTCCTGTTGGGCAATTGTTTTCTGTAAAATCATAACTAAAAGTTGTCGATTTACCACCAACGTCGGCATCAACAACTTTATGTCCACCGGCATCCGCCTGAATATTACAGGCAGAAATAAATAAAATAAGAGGGAGCAAAAAGTATCTCATAGGCTGAGAACATAAATTAATACGCGTGCGATTAAAAGTTTTTTTTACTTTTTACAAATCCTTCTCAATGAGGCTTTCTAAATTGGGCGCTGTGACAACAATTTCGACAGAGTTTAAGCGAATTCGATTGCTACCAATTTTCAACTATGGAAAATCAAGTGTGAAACTTTAAAGATGATTTACAACGAACTTCTCATACGGACACATCAGGGGGTCTTCGATGCTTCAATTCGCCGCTTTAAGAAAAATCTCGGTCACTATTTCAATTCCAGTTTTATGTGCCTTACTTGCGACTGGATGCTCGAAATCATCTTCGGGCAACGGTGAAACTCCGGCTTCCAAACCAGATTTAAAGCCAGCTACTGAAGTGAGCCAAAGTTTTAACATTGTTAAAACTGCAGGCCAACCAAGCCAAAACACAGCCAAAATGGCTTTAAACGAGTTTATGTTGCAATCAGTCCAGAACAACAAGTCTGATCAGAGCCAAAGCAGCACAAAGCTCGATGAAAAAGCTCGGGTACAGATGTTAAAGCAAACAATCTCTGACCCTGCATCTTGCTCAGTCAAATTTACTAATCCTCAACCGAATAGCAATGGCTCATCCGGCACATACACTTCTGGCTTCAATCTTAAGATTTCGGGAGCTAAATGTCCTTTGGCTGCTGAATTCAATCAAAATTTCAATGCAGCCCCGAGTGGCTCTAAGCTCGCAATGGATTACTCATTCAAAGTCACCGACAGTTCTATGCATAGTATTGTCGGTGCAAGCGAGGCAAAAATGAAAGGTTCGCTTGAGACCCAGGTCTCATCAGATGGTCGGTCTCAAACGGGTCAAGGGCAGTTCAATGGCCTGGTAAATTCTCATCAGTACGGAGCAGTTTCACTGAAGCTCGATCTTAAACTTGAAGTGACCGCGAATCAGGATCGAACTTTTTCTGGATATGAAACTGAAGTCGCAACGTTCAATTTTTCTGATACAAACCTGAATCTTAATCTGACTCGGACTATGACATACGACCATAACGATGGACAGACCAAACCCGGTGTTGTTTGCAAAGCCAACAATGCACTTATCACTGAAGATGAATACGAGCAAATAATGGGCGGATTTAACTCTGCCGACAATTCGAAGACTAATTAGTCAAACTAAATTGCCAAGCCTAAACCCACCAACAATGGTGGGCTTAGGCTCATTTTAAATAAATTGCTAAGAGTTTCGCTTTCACTATCAAAGAATTTCTTACTCGAATGCTGAAATCCGATTTTGTATCCGCAGGGAGTGTTGTGCGAAAACGCAACGAGAATAACTAACTCAGTTTTAGTCTTTGACATACATTCCTCAGGTAATTTTTGTTAGTAATACTTCTTCTGATCAAGACTCTAAAAATTCCAACGAAGATTGACCGAAGAAATTCGGTCATCGGGTTTATTCAATTGTCCAATAACAAGCTCTTTCGTTTTTGTGATTTTCTCGAAGACCTCGAGGCCAACAATAGATTCACGAGACTGGTACTTCAACGTAGCATTAGCCAAGCCGCTATAATCAATTTTCGCCAAACCTTGAAAAGCCTGCACTTGAAATGTCATTTTGTGCTGAATCCCAGCAGACTCGACGGTCACATCTTGTTTCATTTTTTGCTCGACTGTTGTTGCTGTCTGTCCGAGCGGTGTTGCGCGCATCTGGGCCGAGTTAAAAAAACTAGAAACACTGCGATCGGCAATTCTTGAGAAGATCAAACCTGAATCTTCAGTGGGCGTCATTCCCTCAGGAATCACTTGAGCGGCATCGAATGGCTTTTCGGAAGCTTTGATTTTATTGTAGTTATCAATGAGCTCAGGAGAAAGACCCTCGCCAGAAGGGCCAAATAGATTTGATGGTTTCACCAAAACCAAGACAGCTCTATTTATAGAAGCAGGAGCGCGCGCAGACTCTTCGCTCCTCCCCACAAAAAAAGAAATCACCCCGCACAACAGTCCAAAAACAACAGTATTTATCGTCAGTTGTCTTGCCATCGGCCGGCAATTCTTCTCATTCTGAAACAATTTTTGTCGCTTGTTCATAGGCTTAATCAATACAAGCTTTGGACCAGCCGCCGGCAATCAGATGAGCTTAGAGACATAAGGCCATGATTAAACGTGAGAATTGCTAAGCAACTGTCCATACTTTTGACAGCGCAGATCCTTGCCACGAGTTTTGCAATCTTAGCGACTCGGAGGTTTCTATGTCTGATCTACAGGTGCAGTTGCGGCGGGCTTTGTCTTTGTCATTGCCGATTTTTATGACTTTATCGAGTCTAAGCCCTTACGCTCAAGCTGCTGGTGCCGCTAGTAATACCAGTGCTTCCGCAAGTGCCTCAAGCCAACGCCGCGTAGGCGCGGGTTTTGACTTCAGCAATCCAACAACTTCCGACCCAAGCCCAAAAACGCCCTCAACAGGAGGGGGTACTCAAACAACGACACCACCTGTAAGCCAAATTCCTGGCGGAGAAAAAATCAACCTTGGAGAATTAGTCATCGGAGCCAACGACCCAACAACCGGATCAACTAATCTGCCGACCACTCCCCCAGCTGGCAGCGATGGCCCCACAGAGCCAGGCATCAACTTAGGAAACATACCTGGTAGAACTAATCTTGGTGGCGGATTTGGTGGCGGTAACTCTGGCTCCGGCGGTTTTAACTCGAGCAATATCCCCGCGAACAATCCTTATGCGCCTTGGACACCGCTTGATTCTTACGGAGCTGGTCGCCCAGGTATGCTCGCTATTCCGCAGACGATGGTTCCCGGAATAGTTTGTCCTTTAGTTGATAACCGACCAAGCCCAGAAATTGTTCAGGCCATTGATCAACTTTTTCAGTACGTCATTCCGACTGGCAACTGCCGATCAGAAACAGATCAATCTAAAATAAATGATCTCGCGAAACGCATGCGCGAAAGCGGTGTAGCTCTTAAGACAATGTATGGTGACGTAAACTCTGGCGCAGTGGATGCCAACAATGTCGATCTCGTTGCAGTTCAGGGAAATATTCAAGCTTTAGTTGGCGGCATAGATACTCTTGGCCAAATCATTAGATCGAGCCCCCTTTCTGGAAGCACTCAATGCGGTCAAAGTGGATTGAGTGGTGGAGAGCTATTAAAATCTGTTGGCTCATTGATCACATCGATTGCTCCTTATGCTCTATTGCTAGCTTCGATAGGAACTGGCGGTACGGCTCCTGCTGCTGTGGCCGGAACAGCCGCGGTGGCACAACCAATTATGTCAACTTTTGCAAAACCAGCTCTTAAATATCTCTTAGGAACCTTTGCAGTGGGATCAGTCGCAAGTATGTACGGAGACCTTATTACTAGCGGAACAATGGACATGCAAAAGCCCGATCAGCGGGAAGCATTATTGCAGAATCTTTGCGAGTATTTCAGAATCGAGCAAAGGGTCACCTATCTCAAACAAGCGGACATGGGAAATATCAGAAATATCAATGAACGGTTAAAAATTGCGAATCAAAAACTAATGGTTTTTAAAGCTAAAACTCAAGCCTCTATGGAGCAAAGCTTTCCAAAAGAAGTATTGGACCTTGCTAAAATTGAGGACTCGGTGAATGGCGATCTTTCAAATGCGCAAAAAATTATTCGCGGTGATAAAACTGAACTTGCAGATATTAAAAAAGCCCGCGGAAAAGCAACAAACAATGGAGTTACTTGCGCTCTTGGCAAAATGTTAGCTCGCAAAGCTGACAATCCAAATATTTTTCCAGGAAGATCAATTAAAAATTATCAAGACATCATTGCCAAACAAGTTCGGGTGACAACAGCTCAGGAGCTTTTACTTGAAACTGAGCTTGAGCTCCGAGACTCACTCAAAAAAATCGCAAACTCTCCTGAAAGCTCAGGCGCTAGCGCTTGTGCACCAGGCACTCAGTGCAAACCAAATCAAAATTGTGCTGATATAGCTAATGACTATGTCGATAACATGGAAAGCATTATCGAAGACGGAAACTACAGAATTGGTTCTTTAAAGACATCAATGACCAGTCAATTATCTGAAAGTCCTGGCTTTAAGGAATTTAAAAGCACACAAACTAACATCAAACGAGAAATCCAAGTCCGTGAAAAAACAGGACGTCTTGTGGCAATGCTGGCCGGTGACAATGCAGCTACTGTTCGCGAAGAGATCGACGGACAAATGGATATTTTGAAGAAAACTCTCTTTAACACCAGCAGTTGGTCTCCTCTTGCCAAATCACCCGTCTACGCTTGGCTGGACTATAGCAACACTCAGTATCGACGCAGCTTAACGGCCTACGCCGACGAGCTGAATGAGCTCTATAGCTACGCAAAAAAAGCTGTCGTGTCTAAGGCAGGCCGATATGCTGATTATGCCGCAAACACCTTATCTATGATCAATACGAACAATATCAAAGCAGGCACTCAAGGCAGTCGCGAGATTTGCAAAAGACTCACGAACTTAACTTTAGAATGGCACACATCTATTAATCATTTAAAGTCACAAAAATTCTTCTGTGACAGCATTCGTGACATGATGGATGTTCGTGTTCAAAAACCAATTAAAACTTTCTGCTTTGGCGATTACAATCCGATCAATGGAGCTGTTTATTCAAAATCAACCATTGAAAGTAATTTTCTTGGAATGGGCGACGAATATGGATCACGCGCTCGCCTGATTGATACCAAGTACAAAGAAATGCAATGTGAAGTGCGTGATGCCACTGAGGTCATGGCTCAATAGCCATGAGCGAGAACTAGGAATTATTCGTCTAAGATATAGAGCGCCGGGTCTCTCGGAACACCATTCACACGGACCTCATAATGCAAGTGAGGTCCTGTTGAGCGACCGGTATTTCCGACCGAAGCAATAACATCCCAACGTGAAACCTTTTGACCCACTTGCACGTAAATCTGTGCATTATGCCCAAAGCGAGTTGTCACGCCATAACCATGATCTAAAGTGATCATCTTTCCGTAACCCTCATCATACCCAGCAAAAGTAACAACAGCATCCGCCGGAGCATAAACTGGAGCACCCGGTGAGGCGGCAATATCTAAACCCGCATGCAAAGCGGGTCTGCCGGTGAAGGGCGACACTCGGTATCCAAATCGTGAAGTAAACCAACCTTTGGCAGGACGAATATTCGGAGTAGCATTCAACAAACTCTGACGTTCAGAGAGGCTTTCCCAAAGATCCAAAACACTTTGCTCTCGCAGTTGTGATTCTTTGATCGAATTATCAATCCGTATCGAAAGTGTTGCGTAGTCTTTTCCGCCTTCAACGGCGATCTCTCCGCGTTTTTCATTGACCGGCTTTTTCTCATAAAATTCGGTGTCAGTCTTTTCAAGTTCAGCCACACCTGATCGTTGATCCATCGGCTGATTTAAGTCGTCGACTGGCTGATTGGCCGGCGGAGTCACCCCCATCGCTAATTTTAACGATCGGTCTTCGCTTTCAACATTGGTTATAAGCTTCAGCTTAGTCGTAAAAGTTTTAACCCGGTCCAAACTAGATTCTAAAGCACTGACTTTTCCCTCAATGACTTGAAACTGTTTAATCAACTGAGCATTTTCAGATTTTAATTTTTTATTTTCTGTCGTCTGAAGCAAAAGGCCCAAATAATCCATTGACGCAGCCGAGGCTGCCAGCACCAAAAACGCTAACAGCAGACCAATAGCTTTTAGCTTGGACGAAGAAAGAACTAGCTTGCGCGTTTGTCCCGCATCGTTTGTTACAAAAAAAATAGTGACTTTTTTTTCAGACATTAAAGCAAACCTACTCTCATTCAATTCACTTCAACAAGGACCACCGTGACATTGTCATGACCACCATTTTCTAGCGCCAAGCGAATCAATTCATCGACGGCTTTTTGTCCTTTGAGTTCATTCAAAACTTTTGAAATTTGTTTATCAGCGACTAAACCCGACAGACCATCAGAGCACATCATGATTTGGTCACCCTTCGTCAGGGGGCGCTCCAGTACATCAGCGACGACACTTCTTTCGTAGCCAACACTACGGGTAATTATATTTTTACCAACAAAGCTTTCAAGCTGACTCTCTGAAATAGCTCCAGACCTCAACTGTTCATTCACTAATGAATGATCCTCTGAAATTTGCCACAAATGCGGCCTCTGAAAAAGATAAGCTCGTGAGTCGCCAACATTGCCAATAAAAATAGAGTCATCCACCACCATGGTCATAACCATGGTCGTTCCCATTCCCACAAGTTCAGGCGATTCAGTGGCCGCCTTATCAAAAATTCGATTGCTCGCTGCCTCATAGGCCTTAACCAAAAGATCTTTGCTAGACTTTAGCACTGAAAAATTATCAGAAATAAAGCGCTCGACTGTCTCGACAGCCAAGGCCGACGCGACCTCGCCGCCCGAATGACCACCCATTCCGTCAGCAACGACAAAAAGCTTCAAATCTTTGTTGATAAGAAATGAGTCTTGATTTGATTCACGACGCAGTCCCTTATCTGTTCCCGACCAACCGGTAATATTCATGCCTCTCTATTTTAGACCTCAGTGAGAACATAATTCAATGGGATTCATGACAATCAACGACTAGCCCAAGGTCTTGAATAAAATTAAATTTATAGCCCACTTTCTGCTTCATGATTTGCAAAGAAATCCCGAAGAAGAAGTAAGTGAAAAAGAAATTTCTCAATCCATTCACACGTAATTTTTTGCTCTCGTTAGCGTTTCACTTGTTTTTGCTTTTATTTGTCTTATTTGGACCTAAAAACTTTTTCAAAGAAGAAAAAAAAGACATCGTTCAAATCGACTTTGTCACTCCTCCGCCAAAAGAAGTTGAAATTAAAAAAATCGCACCTGCAAAATTAGAACAAATGCAAGTTGTCGATCAAAATGAAAAGCCCCTGAACGACCAAAAAAGCGATTCAAAATTTTTGTCGGCGCACAATCAAACTGTGCAAAAGCAAACAGCTGCTCAAAAGCACGGCGAATTCAAAAATTCAGACGGTCAAAATTCAAAAGCCGGAACTGGCGGCGAAAAATTTAAGCCGATGACGATTGAGGATTTCAAACCCAAATTTGATATCCAAAAAACAATAGAAAAGAAATTGGCAGATGAGAAAATTTTAGAAAAAACCAACGAAGACGACGTCATTAAAAAATTCGAAAAAAAGACCGAAGCCAAAGCTGAACGTCAGCCAGAAAACAAGACCGGAGACGGCGGATCTCAAGTGAGCCAAACTCTGGATTACATCAAAAATTTAGATCCAGGGCTCGAAACACTGTTAAGTACCAAAGAATTTGTCTACTACACTTATTATGCAAGAATTCGAAGACAGCTCAATCAATACTGGGGCGCTAAGGTCCGAGAAAAGCTGACTCACCTTTATCAGCAAGGTCGCACCATTGCTTCGAGTGAAGATAAGGTCACCAAACTTCTGATCACACTTGATAAGCAAGGCAAGCTGGTTAAAGCCCAAGTGATTGGTGACTCTGGGGTTCATGATCTTGACGAAGCTGCAGTTGAAGCATTTCGCGCTGCTGCACCATTTCCAAATCCACCGCCGGGCATCGTCGATCCTGATGGGGATATCAAAATTCGCTGGGACTTTATCCTTGAGGCCTAATGGGCCCCATGCTAGAGCTTTTGCTCCTGATTATAGCTTAGAATACTAAGGAAAACCATATGTCTAAAAATACTCTGAACTCCATCGCACTTCGCGCTCACTATCTTGCCACTCAAATGATTTATCAAGCCAACCATCGCGACGATAAAGAAAAAGGCGATCCTAAAGTTGGTGGTCATGCGGCTGCCTCCGCTAGTGCTTTACATATTTTAGGCGCTTTGCACCTGGTGGTTAAAACAGGCTTTGATTATATCGCCAACAAACCGCATGCGTCCCCGGCGGATCACGCTTACAACTATTTGCTAGATCTTTTTCTGAAATCCGATCTATCAAAATTTTCACAACAAGAAGCTGATCTCGCCATGATGGGTCTCAGACATTTTTCTCAAAACGGCGAACCAGTTTTTCAAAGCTATCACTCGGCTTACGATTCTGATCATCACAATTTTTTCCCGTCAGGAACTGTCGGAATTCCACCAGTTCAAGCTGGATATCTGGCTCTAGCCTACCGCTTTGCCAAAGAACATGGATATGAAGTCCCGCCCGCTCATTTTTGGGCGATCTGCGGTGATTCAGAATTTCGTGAAGGCTCGATGTACGAAGCGATCCCTGATTTTGCAGAACGCGAAATTGGCAATGTAACGTGGATTGTGGATTACAACCGTCAGAGCCTTGATGGCCATCGCATCACCAATAAAAAAATTATGGGTGGAACAGATGCTATCCGCATTGAGCACATGATGATCGCCAACGGCTGGGACGTTATTCAAGTTCAGCATGGCACTAAACGTTTGGAGCTTTTCAAAAAACCAGGCGGCGAGGCTTTCAAAAAATTTCTTGAAGAGGAACTTGAAGACTATGAGTTTCAAGCCCTCTTACTTGTCGAGGACATGAAGGCACTTAAAAAAGGAATCGCAAAAGAACATCCTCCAATGAAAAAGTTTTTAGAAAACACATCAGACGAAGATCTTTTCTTTGCTTTGCGAGATATGGGTGGCCACGACATCGAGGCACTCACGGCTGCCATGATAGAAAGCAAAAAAAATCCGCGAAAGCCCACTCTGATTGTTGCCCACACCATCAAAGGTTGGAATCTAAGAATGGCTGCAGCTCAAGGCAATCACTCCTCTTTGCCTAGCGAAGATGAGATGCAACAGCTTAAAGCAAAACAAGGCATCAAAGACTCTAACTTATTTGAGCGCTTTGCGCCCAAGTCTGAAGAAGGTGCTTTTCTTAAAAAACGTGGAGATCAACTTTACGCTGACATCAAAGCTCAAAAGGCTCTGAAAACAAAGAATGAAAAATTCTTTTCAGAAGCTCTCACAAAATATGGAGAACTTCCGCCTTCGTTAGAGATCAATACTAAAATGGCAAGCTATCCGCACACACAATGGATGCTCGGACAGCTCACTGCAAAACTGACTCGTATTTCAAATACACCGCTCAATGAAAAAGAACTTTCAAAAACTCAAAAAGCTCTAGGGCCTCAAGAGTTGCCATGGAAAACTCCAGGCGAGCTTTTGGTTTCTATGGCGCCCGATGTGGGCACATCAACAAACCTCAATCCGGCCATGGACGGAAAGGTTTTTGGAGCGGCGGTTGTAAAAGATTACGAAACTGAGCTCGGTGTTAAGGACAATAAATTACCGGACGTAGTGCCTGGCGAAGAAATTTCAGATCGTTACATCCGTTTTGAAATTGCCGAAGGTAACGTCATGTCTTGTGTAGGAAGCTTTGGTAAAATCAAAGACATCTTAGGTATTCCGCTGATGCCACTGATGACGATCTATGACTTTTTTATCAAACGAGCTCTTGATCAGTACTTTTATAATCTTTATTGGAAGTCGAGTTTTATTCTTGTCGGCACACCTTCGGGAGTTACACTTTCACCGGAGGGCGCGCAGCACGGTTGGAAGTCAGACATTCAAATCCCGAACCAAATCACTTGGGAGCCCTTCTTTTGCATCGAGCTCGATTGGATTCTTTGCGAATCTCTTCGCCGTCACTACCTAAATGATAACGAAGGTCGCAATGGGGTACTTATCCGTGGTGTTACTCGAGGCATTGAGCAAAAAGATTTGATGCTTCATCTTAAACGCCAAGTAAAATTTAAGAATAATCACGACACTCAACTTAGTCGCAGTGAGTTTGTACTGCCAGGTTCAGTGGATGAGTCTTCTGTCGAAAGCAAAAACGACACAGCTATTTTGAGCTCACTCCGCGAGCAAGTGCTTAAAGGCGCTTACTATTTGATCGACTACCGTGGCTATGCTGGCTATGAGCTCGGCGACAATGTGATCAATATTATCTCGATGGGCTCACCAACCACTGAAGCCATCAAAGCCTCAGAAATGCTTTTATCAAAAGGCGTCTACGCCAATGTGATCGTAGTGACCTCGCCAGACTTAGTTTGCGGCATTCAAGCTCACGAGAATGACTATCAGTTTTTAAAACAAGAATTGGGATTAAATGCAAATCTACACATTCACCCGACTGAAGCTCTAGGAAATAGCGATCTTGTGACTGTTGCTGGTAAGCGCGTTCCGATTGTCAGTGTTCATGATGGAGAAGCCGGCCTTCTTGACAATATCGGCTCTATCATTGGCGTTAGACAAGAAAGCCTTGCCGTAAGACATCATTCAAAATGCGGCAGACCCAAAGATATTTACGCCTATCACAATATTGATGCTGATTCCGTTTTTGAAGCCTGTGGAAAAGTTTTGGCAGAGACAGCTCTTGAAGAGATTAAAATCAGCAGCACTGCTTTCGGCGAAAATCAAACAGCCGATGACGCTGTCAAAGCGAAGTGGTCTGATCTTTGGCCCTCACGCCCGCAAAGTCGACATTGAAAAAGTTGAATCCGTCAGCCGTCACAATAGTATTTGTGCCTTTTTTCGGAGGAAAGATTGCCTCTCTGAAAAGGCACCTTCAGTTTGCTGAAGGCCTCGGATTCAAAACGCAATTTGTTGAGCTTGAGTTTGCAACTCTTAAGCTTTTAGCCAAGCCATTTTCAGCCAGCAGCCAAACCTTTGGCATGAAGGCTATTTGGGCCGATCAAATCGAAAAAGCACTCAATGCCATCCAAGGTCCTAAAGTTATTTTTGCTTTCTCGAATCCAACAGCGGCAGCTATCGAAGCTATCAGCCGTCGCGGAGCTCATGATATTCTTGGACTTGTTGCAGACAGCGGCCCCACCGGAGAGATTTGGAATTCAATGGTAAAATATTTCACCTTTGAGAAACCACTCAGGCCCTTGCCTTTGCGATGGCTTGCTGCCACCGCCAGCGCATATATGCTAAGTCCGAAACAAAAAGATTTTTGCTCTCGAGATTTGGCTGAAATTCCAAGCGGATTTAAAATTCTGTCAATCCGCGGTTGGAAAGATCCACTCATTTCTCCGCAACAAATTGATTTGATTTTTGAACCCCATCATCACCTTGAGTGGCAAAAGCTGGCTTTACCAAAAGCCGAGCATCTCAATGGACTCAGAGACTACCGAGAAGAGTACGAAAAGCCCGTCATTAAATTTTTAGAACTGATCACTTCTTCACTGCCACTAAAAGACCTTCAGGGGTCGGCACCAGAGTCGAATCAAAAAATTTAGTATCAGCAAGTCGGCGGTTAAAAGCACGCATGACTTCTACCTGCTTGGGCGAGAATTTAGATTTTTCCTGACTAGGCTGAGCAAATACAGCGCCGCTCAAAAAAACATTGTCCGCAACAATCAACCCACCCGGTCGAACATGACTTTCAGCCCAAGCCAAATAATCTCCATAGGCAGCCTTATTTCCGTCGATAAAAATCCCATCAAATAAGCCCTCAGCCGACAAAGCCTTTAGAGTTTCGCGGGCATCGCCCTCAAGAACAATGGCCCGCGGATCGTTACCTAAAACCGAGCGCGCCGCTCCCGCATGCGCAGGGTCTTTTTCAAGAGTCCAAAGCTTCCCGTCCAACGGTAATGCCTGCAAGATCCAAAGTGCAGAGGCTCCAGTTAGAGTACCAATTTCAACAAATTTTTTACATCGATGCTGGCGGATCAAAAAAGACACCAACCGAGCCTCCGTTAGGCCCAAAGAAATTCCTGTTTTATGGAACTGATCAGAAGACTCTCGAGCTAGGCTCCAGCCGGGGACCTGGGCCCCGCCCCATAGACTTTCTGTGTAATTTTCAACTTGATCATTCCAAGAGTCTTCTACGCGCATATCAGCACCTTATGTTAATTTAGGCCTACGATCAAACTTCTGATTTTTAGCCTCGACAAAACCTCCGCTTGAACCTTATTCATAGACCCGGTAGAGTCGGTTTTTTCAAGTCTTGATTGAACTTTTGACCATACAAAAGAGGCATCCTTGGCATTGCTCGAAGTAAATAATTTGAAAACAGGTTTTCGTACAGACGACGGCTCTTTTTTGGCCGTCGACGACGTTTCTTTCAAGGTTGAGGCTGGCAAAACGCTGGGTATCGTTGGCGAATCTGGCTGTGGCAAATCTGTCACTTCACTTTCGATCATGCGCCTGATTCAAAGCCCCGGAAAGATTGAGGGCGGAGAAATTATTTTTCAAGGCCAGAATCTCCTCAAAAAATCAGACGATGAAATGCGCAAAGTTCGCGGCAACGAAATCGCCATGATTTTTCAAGAGCCAATGACCTCGCTCAATCCGGTTTTCACTTGCGGTGATCAAGTGGAAGAAGTTATTCGTCTTCATAAAAAAGATCTCTCTGCGGCTCAAGCCAAAGCTCGCGCCATCGAAATGCTGACTTTGGTTGGCATTCCTTCTCCTGAGCAACGTTACGGAGAATTCCCTCACCAACTCTCGGGCGGCATGCGACAGCGTGTGATGATTGCCATGGCAATGAGCTGCAACCCGCAGCTTTTGATCGCTGACGAACCGACGACGGCTCTCGATGTGACGATTCAGGCTCAGATCTTGGATCTGATGCGCAAATTGCAAAAAGAATTTCAGACCGGTATGATTCTCATCACTCATGATTTGGGTGTGGTTGCCGAAATGTGCACCGATGTTCTTGTTATGTACGCAGGCAAAGTGGTCGAGCAAGGAACAGTCGAAGATATTTTTTACCGCCCCAAGCATCCCTACACTCGCGGTTTGCTAGATTCGATTCCTCATTTTGAGTCAGGCCATCGTGCTGATCGTTTAAAAACAATCCCCGGGCTTGTTCCCAGTTTGCTAAAGCTACCAAAGGGCTGCAGCTTTCAAGATCGTTGCACTTATGTAAAGCCTGATTGTGCGGCTTCAATTCCGCCACTCAGCAAAGAGGCTCACCGTGTGGCCTGCTTTCACCCCCTCAATAATACTGCTCAAGGGAGTCACTCATGAGTGCGCCATTGCTGAAGGTTGAAAATTTAGTAAAGAGCTTTCCGATTTATGGCGGACTTTTTAGCCGTGAAGTGGCATCAGTCAAAGCCGTTCAGGATGTTTCATTTGAACTCAAAAAGGGTGAAACTCTAGGCCTCGTGGGCGAATCCGGTTGTGGCAAATCCACTCTAGGCCGCTGCCTCATTCGTTTGATCGAAAGCACTTCAGGCAAAATCCATTTCAACGGCCAAGACATTACAAATCTTAAAGGCGAAGAGCTGCGAGCCCTCCGTCGCAAAATGCAAATTATTTTTCAAGATCCTTATGCGAGCTTAAATCCAAGAATGACAATCGGTGCAATCCTCGAAGAGCCGTTGATAATCCACAACCTTTGTGGTTCCGAAAAAGACCGCCAAGATCGAGTCAAACAATTGATCGAAACCGTGGGCCTCAGGCCCGAAGCCATGAACCGCTATCCGCATGAGTTCTCTGGCGGACAAAGACAGCGCGTAGGCATTGCCCGGGCTCTTGCTGTGGATCCTGAGTTGATTATTTGCGACGAACCTGTTTCAGCGCTCGATGTGTCGATCCAAGCTCAGGTCATCAACCTGCTGATGGACCTTCAACAAAAGATGGGACTCACTTACATTTTTATCGCGCATGATCTCAAGGTTGTAGAACATGTCTCTAACCGCGTGGCCGTTATGTATCTCGGAAAAATTGTTGAGATGGCTGCAAGCGAAGAGCTGTACTTGCACCCGCAGCATCCTTATACCAAAGCGCTTTTGTCTGCGATCCCGGTGCCAGATCCACGCAAAAAAGAAGAGCGAATTATTCTTCGTGGAGATGTACCGAGCCCCATGCGACCGCCTTCAGGGTGTCAGTTTCACCCTCGATGTCCATCCGCGATTGAGGATTGCAAAACTCAAGTGCCTCAACTTGAGACAAAGAGAGCCGACCATATTGCCTCTTGTATTCGTTCATTTTAACGGCGATTTCAAGAGTGCTCATTTTGAGACGTTGAAGTTCCAGTCAAATTCAAAAAGTTACCCAGCAACAATTCATTAAGTCCCAGTTCAATCGAGCTGGGTTGGCTAAGTTGTTGCTTTGTATACTAGTAACATCACAGTCATATTGGGACTGACCTTACTGGAGGCCTTGTGTTTAACAGACCTAAAAAGAATTTTATTGGCAGCATGAGCAGCAGCCAGAAGACTGAAAAAAGACGCGAAGCTCGATACCCCCTAGAAGTTGAAGCTATTATATTTTGTGGAGGCGAGTTTTTTACAACTCAAACACTAAATATGTCTTCCAGTGGAATTCAATTGATGGAGCCACTTCCTGAACAGTTCGACGGCAAACAGATTGAAATTCAAGTCGCTTCGGACATGGCAAACCCTAAAAAATACCAAGTTTTTCAAGCCTCTATAGTGGACTCAAAAAGAAATCGTATTCATATTTTAAAAGAACTTTTTGTCTAACTACTTATTTTGAACTGTTTATTTTGATATTTTCAAAAGTGTTGCCACTGTTTTTTTAAGCTTTTCGATGTCAAATGGCTTTTTAACAAAATCATCCGCACCGATTTCAAAAGCTTTGCGAATGTCTTCATCGCTGGTTTTACCAGAAACAAAAACCAAAGGAATTTTCTTTAACTCTTTGTGCTCTTTTAACAGTTGCCCCAGTTCATAGCCATTCAACCAAGGCAATCCGATATCCAATAAAATCAGATCTGGCGAAACAGTATCTAAAAGTGTCGCAAGCTCAGTTCCATCAGCTGCTAATTTGACGAGATAGCCATCCATCTCGAAAATTTTTTTCATCGCAGCCCGCATCGTCTCGTCATCTTCGATCACTAAAATTGTTTTAGGATCGATTTTCTTTTTGAGATCACGAAAATTATCGAGCTGAACGACTTCGCCCGTGGCCATTCGGGCTTTGGTCATCTTTTCAATACGTGCAATCAGATCTTGTGCGTTTATTTTTTTCTTTGCCATTAGTGATTGGCCTCCAACCATCGTTCTGCATCGATCGCAGCCATGCAACCTGTTCCAGCGGCCGTGATTGCTTGGCGATAGATTGGATCTTGCGCATCACCCGCCACAAAAACTCCCGGGACATTTGTATATGTCGATCCTGGTCTTGTTTTCAAATACCCAGTGGCATCCATATCTAAAACGCCTTTGAATAAATCTGTGTTCGGCTTATGACCAATCGCTAAAAATAATCCTTGAAGAGGAAAGTTTTTAGTCTTGCCGTTAACAGTATCTCGCAATGTTACAGCGTTCATGGAGTTTTCGTCGCCCATAACTTCGGTCACTTCGGTGTTGTAAAGAACTTCGATTTTGGGATTTTTTAAAGATCTCTCTACCATAATTTTTGAAGCTCTGAATTCACCTCGACGATGAATCAAATAAACTTTTTTTGCAAAACGAGTTAAGAATTGAGCTTCTTCCATGGCCGTATCACCGCCACCGATGACACCGACCTCGACGTCCTTAAAAAAAGCTCCATCGCAAGTCGCACAAGCAGAAACTCCACGGTTCATATAAACTTTTTCCGACGGAAGGCCCAAATACTTAGCCGAAGCTCCCGTTGAAACAATCACAGACTTTGCTAAATAAACTTCTTTGCCGACAGTGACTTCAAAAGGTTTTTTTGAAAGATCCACTTTGGTCACGTTGCGAGTGATAAATTTTGTCCCGAATCTTTCGGCCTGCTTGCGCATGACCGAAATCAAATTGGGGCCTGTAATCCCATGATCAAAACCCGGAAAGTTTTCAACTTCTGTGGTGATCATGAGTTGTCCGCCAGCTTCTTCACCTTCGATCATCAGAGGCTCAAGACGTGCACGAGCGGAGTAAATTGCGGAGGTCAATCCTGCTGGGCCTGACCCGATGATAATTACATTTTCGATTTTTTTAGAATTGTCTGACATAGGCTGAGATTTTATCAGGAACTGCGAACGAATTCACTCGAAGACTTGATGTTGATTTGCATGGTCTTGATTTTCGAGCCAAGTTGCCAAAAAATCGGCCACTTTTTCAGGGGATGAGACCAAAGATCCCACCTGACGCGGCCAAGCATTTTTAGGGAGCAGCCCCGTATCCATATAGCCCGGAGAAAAAAGTCTTATATCGAGTTCACCATGCGGCTCACCCTGAATGCTTGTCACCAACCCACACAGCGCATGCTTGGCAGCCGAGTAGCTAGCAGCTTGAGGATCTGGTTTGGCTTCGGCAATCGCAGAGCCAATAAAGCATATCTGCTTTAGCGAACTCCACTCCCCAGGATTTTCAAGAATACCGTGAAGCAAAAAGGCAGGAAACAAAAAACCCACCGCAAAAGCCCACTCATGATCCTTAAATTTTTTCGCACTAAAATTCCCGTGAGGCCCGCCACCAGCACAATATATAATTTTATCTGGTTTTAGATTTTTTAAAGTTTGTAAGGTGCCAGGAGCCTCGAGCATCTTTGAAAAATCAACTTTGGGCGAAGTCGTCCGCGAAAGAGTTTGCACTTCAATACCCTGGGCTTCGTACTGCCGCTTGAGAGCCAAGCCAAGGCCTTTTGAGCCTCCAAGAATTAAAACACCCATAAGTCTAAACCCACAATTCACCAGTAACTTGCATCAACCACAACATCCGACAATACTTCGACCTGACAACTGATTCTTTCGTTTTTTTTCAACGAAGCTTTTTCCGCCAAAAAAACCTCAGTTTCATTTCTCAAAGAAAGATTCTCTGCGCCCTCAAGAATTTGAACTCTACATTTGGCACAAACTCCATCGCCGTTGCAGCTCGAGGCAACTGGTATGCCAGCGGCCAAAAGACTTTTCATCAAAGAGCTGCCTGCAAGCGCCTCGATTTTTCGGCCTGATTTTACGAGAGTGATGGTTGCCATATTAGCGACGAAGTCTCACAAAATTAATCTCTATCCCTTGTCGTAAAAATATTTTTTCAAAAGCCGTTTCAAAGTTTTCAGCAGCTATGGGTGATTTGTGTAAATCCAAAGTTTCGAATTCGATTTTATATTTTGATTCGCGAATTTGCTCCATCGACCACAAAAAATACTCTCTTGAGTCTGTTTTGAATTCAAGCTTTGCGCCCGGTCTCTGCAAATCCCATAACAAATCTAAATTTCGAGTCTGCACAAATCTGTTCTTAGGTTTTCGCGGAGACACCCAAGGGTCAGGAAAGTGAATGTAAACATCATTCAATTCTCCAGGCGCAAACAAATGCTCTAAATTAAAAGCATGCACCCGCGCCACACAGGCATTTTTGGCACCCGCCACAACGGTGCGCCGAATAGTCTGTATCAGTGGTTTGTACTTCAGCTCAAAGCCCACCAAAAGTCTTTCAGGGTATTTCAAAGCATGATGTTTGAAATGCGTCCCGTTGCCAGTTCCCACTTCTAAATCCAAGGGTCTTTGCTCATCGGCCGAAAAAACCAGAGAGCGCCATTGGCCCTTGTTGAAAGGAGCTCGCTCTTCATTGAAGGCAATGTGCTTGTACTCGCCATCAAGTGCTAGCGTGTACTCATTCTGATATTTTAGCTCTCGAGTTAAATTTATCTGGTAGTGAGGTCGTGAGACTTTTTCAACAACAGACTTATTATTTTCTTCGCTCATAAAGCCTTATTTTAAATCGTATGCAGGAGGTTTAATAATCGACTCAACCGTGAGTGGAACAATTTGCTCAAATTTGCGCTCACGAATAGGACAGTCCACTAGCGAGCAACGTTTGCAAAAATTTCGCCCACACGGGTCGACATGAAAAGCAAATTCTCCATCAAAATGGTAGGCATCTACCACCAGATTTTCAAACTGATGAGACTCCTGATGAACACGCTGAGCATCCCAAAAATCAGGTACAACCAAATGCGCATCCACATGATGAAAACTGCCAGAGCGAATAATTCGCAAATTATGCACATCAATCAAACCCGGTTTTAAATGGTGATTGAGTGCTTCACAAAGACTCTTTAGCGAGCCTTTGTCGGTCTCATCAATCAGACCACCAACAGACTGACGAACAATTTTAACACCATGAATTGCAAGCTGAAAAGCTAGCACAAGAGCTACCACTGGATCCAACCACTGCCAGCCTGTGATTTTCACAAAAATCAAACCTACGGCCACACCCAAGGTGGTCCACACATCTGAAAGCACATGACTTGAACTTGCGAGCAAAGCCTCTGAATTATATTTTTTGCCCACAGTTCTGAGATGCATCGAAAGCAAAAGATTTAGCAGCGATGCCACCCCGATAAAAACCACTCCCGATTGCACCTCATGGACTTCATGATCTTTTATCAAAGCCAAAACTGCTTCGTAGGCAATGGCCAAGGCCGCAAATGCAATCAAGCCGCCCTCGAAGGCAGCAGAAAAATACTCAAGCTTGCCATGACCATAAGGATGTTCTTCGTCAGCAGGTTCTGCGACCGCTTTCATTACAAGCAGTGCTATCACCGCTGTAACCACATTCACGATGCTCTCAAGAGCATCTGAAAAAATGGCCTGAGAGTGAGTTACAAAATAGCCGCCAAATTTAATAGCTAAAACGAGTATACCAACGCCTAAAGAGATCCAAGCAGACGTGATTGTTTGATGTGTGGTTTTGGTTGAATTCATCGGACTCATCTCGCTCATGCTAGCGATTTACTTCGACTGCAACAGCGAGGTCAATCAGAGAGGCTCTGAACTAGCCAATTTTTTTCTTAGAGTGAAATAACTCAGATGAGGGAGCCCGTGGTGGCAGCTCCTTATGTCGAACACAGTTGCGTCCAGCTTTTTTGGCGTCGTAAAGAACATGATCTGCGATCCGCACCAATTCTTTGGCCTCAATCGGCTCACTGGTCATATTCATTCCCGCTGGCGTGATGGCAAACCCAATCGAAGAGGTCAGATGCATTTCATCTTTGCCATTTTTATAGAGTTTGGTCCCAATAGCCTGCCGAAGCCGTTCGCAAAACTGCACAGCCCCCTCAGTGGTGAGCTCGGTCAGAACAATTAAAAATTCATCCCCACCGTAGCGAGCCCCAATATCAATCGACCTGATATTTTGTCGGATAATACCGCCCACTTCAGATAAAACAAAACTTCCAAACAAGTGATCATGGCCATCATTCACACTCTTAAAATGATCCATATCCATCATCACAACTGCCACTTGGCGGCCAAAGCGTCGGGCACGTTCTAGCTCAAATTCAAGCTTTTGATAGAGCGAGCGCATGTTAAAAAGACCGGTCAGATCATCGGTATCAACAAGTTCTTTGAGCCGGGTGTTTGCGCGCACCAACTGGTCGTTAAGATCTTTGATTCGCAATTGAGTTCGAACCCGTGCAAGCATCTCGAGAGGATCAAATGGCTTAGGAATATAATCATCAGCGCCTGCATCCAAACCAGCAATCACAGCCTCAGACGACGTATTGCCAGAGATAAACATGACAGACACATACTGCTCTTTGCTGCGGAGATCTTTCATTGTTTCGATGCCATTCATTCCGGGCATTGAAACATCCAAGAGAACTAAGTGCGGCGACCAATCCGAAATCAATTGAATGGCATCGGCACCTGATTGGGCCTTCTTAACCTGATAGCCCTCCCACTTAAGAGCTTCGGCTATGATTTCTAAACTGTCAGGGTCATCATCGACCACCAGGAGCCTGCGGTCCTGAGCTTCCATGTTCATTCATACAGTTTAAACTGACGCAGAGCTTTTTAAGAGAAAATTAAGGTCCGT
>CANCBY010000023.1 GCA_947374445.1 Pseudobdellovibrionaceae bacterium | reverse complement strand
CCGTTGAGGCTGTAACCAGAAAGCCTGTAGTCAATGATGGCTCTTTCAAGATCAGTCATTGCAGCAAAGAGCTGCGGCTGCTCATCAAGTTTGTAAGTTTCATCAAAAAACGAAAACTGTCTTTGATCTTCTTTTTTTCCAACCAAGCTGCTAAATTCTAAGCCTTTCCAAAATGAGTGGCGTCGATCCAATCCAAAACAAGCAAAGGCATCCGCCAACATTAAGTGTTGGATCACATTTTTGCCAAAATCATTTCTAGCGATAAAATCTTCGATAGAATCAAATGGCCTCCGATTTCTTTCTGTAATCATCTCTTTTACTTCAGGCTCGCGAATTTTAGACATGTCCCGAAACCCCATACGAATTGTATTTGGACCGGCCATTTTTGCATCCCAATCAGACTCTAAGATATGCACCGGCAAGATCTTGACGCCGCTACTTCGCTTGGCTTCGTTGATCAGAAAATCAATGCGGTAAAATCCCATGGGTTGCGAGTTGATAAGTGCACAAAGAAACTCGGCCGGGTAATGAGCCTTGAGATAAGCAGACTTAAAGGCCAAAGATCCATACGAGGCAGCATGAGCTTCTGGGAATCCATAACTTGCAAAGCCCTGAGTGCGATCTAAAATATTTTGCGCGAGCTGTTCTTTGATGCCGGACTTAATCAGAGCATGAAATAATTTTTCTCCTTGAGATTGAACACTCGCAGCACTTCGCTCTTGTCCTAGGGATCTGCGAAGTTGGTCGGCCTCCCTTGATGAAAAGCCACAGACATCCATCGCCATCGACATGATTTGTTCAGGAAACATCGCAACGCCATGTGTGCGTCCTAAAATTCTGTTCATGGCGCTGTTGCCACTGTCAAAAACGATTCCGCGCCGGGCGTTTTCGCGGCCCCGCAGATAAGATCTAGACATTCCGCCGATGCTCATCGAAGGTCTGATGAGAGCTACTTGGATTGTCATCTCGTAAGGTGTTGAGGGCTTGGTATGAGGCAGTGAGTTCATCTGGGCTCTGGATTCGATTTGAAAACATCCCGCAGTTTCTGCCCGCTGAATCAGTCGGTAAGATTTTTCGTCGTTGATCGGGATGTCTTGCCAGTTCATGCCGATGATGTCAGTGGCTTTACGAATCGCTGTTAAAAAGCCAATCGATAAGATGTCGATTTTCATCATGCCCAGCGTTTCAAGATCATGTTTGTCCCATTGAACTATCGTGCGCCCGGGCATTCGCGCAGGCTCGATAGGAACGGTTTCAACAAGTGGCTCATGGGTGATGACAAAGCCGCCAGAATGAGTCCCGATATGTCGAGGGTAGTCTTTGATTTCTTGCATGAGAGGATCAATAAAAATTCCGCGAGCAGCGCAGTCTTTGGCAAGCTCTGCAAAGCGGGATCTCACAACCTCGGCCTTAAGACTACCGACTTCGACGCCTAAGGATTTGCAGATTTCACGGTAGGCGCTGTCACGCCTGTAGGTGTGAACGGCGGCCACCATGCCGGCGCGATCACGGCCGAATCTTTGGTAGATGCCTTGAATGACTTCTTCGCGCCGCTCGTGTTCGAAGTCGACGTCAATATCTGGTGGATCTGGCCTGGCCTCATTGGCAAAACGATCAAACAGCAGGTTGGCCGAAATCGGATCGATGGCTGTGATGCCAAGGCAATAACAGACAATGGAGCTTGCGGCTGAGCCCCGCCCTTGAAAGACAATCTTCTTTTCTTGGGCGTCTTTTAAAATATCGTACATTGTTAAAAAGTAATCTGCCTCGCCACGACGAGAAAAAAAATCAAGTTCTCGGCGGATCTGTCGATCAATCGCTTCTGAAATCAGGCCTCGGTATTTTTTGACGGCCCCCTCATAGACAAGCTTTTTGAGGTAAGAGTCTGCAGTAAAGCCATCGGGGACGGCCTCTTTTGGGTAGGCGTATTTAAGCTCTTTTAAACTGAAAGTGCATTTGCTTGCGATCTGAATTGTATTTTCAATAGCTTGAGGCAGGTCTGAAAAAAGCGCCCTCATTTGCTCTGGCGATTTTAAAAATCTTTCGTCATTTGCAAATAGCAGAAATCCTGCATTGTCCATTGTTGTTGATTCTCTGATGCAGACCAGGCAGTCCTGCAAAAATCTTTTTTCAGGGTGGTGGTAGTGGACATCATTGGAGGCGACGAGGGGGAGATTAAATCTTTTTGCCAATGACAAAGCCAGCGATGTTCTGTTGTGGTCAAAGCCATCGAGATAGCGACAGATCGAAAGATAACTATCGCTGAATGTTCTGCAAAAAAAATCAAAGTCGACACTTTCATCATTTTTTAAAATGCAAACCAGTTCCGAGGCGCCGTTAAAGCGCCGGCATAAAAACTCCAATTCGTCTTTGCTTATAAAGCCACTTCCTTTTTCTTTGCCAGCATGAACCTGTGTGATGATTCGGCAAAGGAGAGCCCAGGCCGTTCTTGTTTTTGCAATAAGAGTCACAGAGGGTTGATCTTGTATCGAGATTTCTGAGCCACAGATCAGCTTCATATTTGGGAATTGATCTCGCACAGCCTCAAAAGCCCTGGGCAATGCATAGACGCCGTTGATGTCAGAAATTCCAACGGCCGTCATGCCCAGCTCCGCTGCGCGCTGAATGTAATCCCTGGAGTCGGAAGCTCCTCTTAAGAAGGAAAAATTAGATTTGCAAGTGAGCTCGACATAAGATGGGCCGGTGGTGTCAGCACTCATAGTATTCACCCATAATAGCCATGAAGAAAAAATTCGTGATTTGGATTTTCAAAAACAAAAACTTTTTGTCCGCCCTCAAGCTCCACTCTGTAATAGTTGCGATCAAAAGTAAGGCGGATTCCATCTTGCGGAAGCTGTGTCATTTCGACAGCTGTTTCGATCCAGCCTCCGTTAATTCGCTCGACGGTGGGATCCCAGTGAGCAATACGGTGTCTCTTTTTGTTGATGTGAACAAATCCCGCTGTGACTTCGACTTTGAGCGGGGTACGGCAAAAAAATGTGGGCCGTTCAGGTGTTTGTGCAATGATTTTGCTGTCGTCGATATCTTCATGCGGTCGATCATGCGTTTTTTTCCAGGAGCGTTCGGGCCGTCTGTCTGCGACCAGTTCCGCCTGAAAAATATTTTCTTTTCCGCAGAGTTCAATCAGTTGATTGTGCAAAGAGTTGAGCTGCTCGAGCTTTTCTTCACTGCTATTTAGAAAATTACGCTGACCTGGGTTTGCTGGGCAGGTTGCGAGCACTTGTGTTTGCAGGGCTTCGATCGGTGATTTGATCGGATCTTTCTCGAACTCTTTAGAGAGTCGTTCTTTTAAAATCTTAAGCGTGCCCTTGGTAGCTCCTTGAGGTGCAAAAAAATCAAAAATAAATGCACGCACAGGATTTGGCACCAGAGAGGTCTTTTCGCAGACCACATCGACTTGAAGTTTTCTGACTTTTAAGCCCCGCGCCCAGAGTCTTTGAAAGATTCTATCGAGCTGACTTTTTAGTTCAAAAAGTATCGGGTCGAGCTCTCCGTAAAATTCAAAGTACGGGAATTCTTTGCGCTCAATGATTTTTTCTTCGGGCTTCCATGTGGGCCACTGAATGGGGCTTTCCTGTTGGAGTCGTTGATAGCAATGCCTGCCAACCACACCGAAGCGTCCAATCAGGTCAGCGCTGGGGATTTGCTTAAAGTCTCCGACATTTTTAATCCCGAGATCACGAAATGAAGAGATCATTTTAGTAATAGATTTCTGTAAGACTTCGTCTCTGGCGAAGGGGTCTGCAAAATCAAGAAGAGCTTCGAGTGGCAAACTGTCCACCGAAAATTTTTTGTATCTTGCAAGAGCTAGAGAGTCTGTAATATCTGAGCCAATAAAAACAGAAGCCGTCAGATTATTTCGTCTGAGCACAACCTGAAGCCGCGCTAGAAAACCGGCCTCAGTATAAAGCCTTTTGCATTTGCCAATCTCGATGAAGACGGCGTGCTTGTCTCTTACCGCAATCTGCGGGCTAAAACGCAAGCACATTTCTGCCACTCGCAACACAGGCGAGGGCTCGTCAAACCAAAGACATGCCACTCTCATAGACCCACTCCATGACTTGTTCCATGGCGCTGTCGGTGAACAGTTATAGAAAAGTCATTGGGTGCGGCATTGATTTCAAGCTGCAAGCTGATCGGCCAAGCCGGAGTCATTTCTTTTTCTGAAATAAGAAAGAGAGTGCTTTCAGATTTTTCAGCCAAGAGATGAAACTTTTGAAAAATCGGAACTTGCTCAAAAACATTGGGCGCAACTATGAACGGGTAGTGCCCACTCTCTAACGCCATTCTCAAGGGTTGCTGCAGGTCTTCTGTCGAGTTTAAAAATTTGATGCGGCTGAGTTTGACTCCGCGCTGGCGTATGGCAGTGGGGTGAATTCTTGAGGCTCGCTCGCACCAAAAAATGAGTGGCTCTGGGTTGAGCTTGAAGAGTGTCAAAAGCCACTCATGACAAGCATTGCCAGCAAGTTCCACCACGATGCCTTTGGCTACGCTACAGGTGAAGCCAAAGGCATCGTGTGGGGTTGCCCAGAATTTTTTTTCGAAGCTATTGGCTGTGCCAAGCATTGAACGAAGCTGTGAGAGAACTTCTGCTTTTCCCAAAATCTAAGCCCCTCTAGAAAATTCATTGGACTTGACGATATATGTAAATTATATGTAAGTCAATGGGAAGTAGGCTTTTCTTGAATATATAAAAATAGAATCCCTCCGGGAATCGACTTCCTATTAAATCAAGGCAATACTGCGCAAATGCTGAAAGACCTACGAGCTCGAATAGCGGAGCTGCACAAAAAACATGAAGCCCGTTTGGATGTTTTATTTTTCATTGGTGGTTTTATCTTTGACGCATTCATGGTGTCCGAGGTGGATGACCTTTTCTCGCTAGCCCAGCAGGCACTCTATCTGTTTGTGATCGCATTTTTTTTGCATCACGAAGTCCTGTTTAGAACACACAAGTGGCGTCCATCCGGAAATCTTGTTGAGAAAGTCTGGAATTGGCGCAATTTAATTCTGCATTTTTTGCTCGGGACTTTGCTAAATATCTACTCTTTGTTTTACATCAAAAGCGCGTCGATTTTGAGCAGCCTCTTCTTTTTGCTCGTCATGGTGGCTCTCTTGGTAGCTAACGAATCTAAAATCGTAAAAAGAGCTAAGGTCAGTCTCAAGGTCGGTCTGTTTGCAATTTGTTTGTTCTCGTATATTTCAATTCTCTTTCCGCTGATTCTGGGTTTTGTCGGTTGGACTCCATTTGGTCTTTCGGTAGCAACGACGATGGCAGTATTTTATTTTCAGTTCAAGATGCTCAAAAGCAAACTTCCAGACGAGGGGACCTTATTCCGGGTGGTTTTGCTGCCGGGACTTTCTGTGCTAATTGTGTTTTCGCTTTTTTATGTGGCAGGGTGGATTCCGCCGGTGCCGTTGAGTGTTAAAGAGCAGGGCATTTATCACCTTGTCGAAAAGAAAGACGGCGAATATCTTCTATCGACTGAAAAAGTGTGGTGGAAGTTTTGGTTGTCGGGCGATCAAGATTTTAAAGCTCAGCCTGGTGACAAAATTTATTTTTATGCTCAGATTTTTTCTCCAGCTAGATTTGCAGACCAGGTTTTTGTTCAGTGGTTTTGGAATGCTCCAGGCAAAGGGTGGCAATTAGGTGATCGCATCCCGATGAATATTGTCGGCGGTCGCAAAGAGGGTTTTCGCGGCTACGCTATAAAGGCAAAATATCAACCAGGTCAGTGGCGAGTTCAGGTCGAGACCTCGATGGGGCAAGAGATCTCACGTTTAGACTTTGAGGTCATACCCGTAGCAACCGATGCTAGTCGGGGTTTCACTGTAATTCATCGATAGCTTGACGAGGCCGACCAAGGGCGTGGCTTCATGCTTTTGCTGATTGTGCCGATATAAGAGATTGAGAAATGTCAGTCTATGTCAGTTAATATCAGGAGAGTTGCCATGCCAAAATCATCAGATTCACCCTCATCGTTGTCTGAAGCCATTGCTAAATTAGAAGACGCCAGTGGATCAAAAGTTCAGGACTTCAAAGAAATTTTAGAAAAAGACTATCAAAAAATCAGACAAGCACTCGATGACCTCAAACCTCATCTTGAAGATCTCAAGCAAAGTGTCGAATCCGAAGTCAAAAACTCAAAAAATAAAGTCGAAGAAAAAGTAAAAGAGAGCCCTTGGGTTGCTCTCGGTGTTGTAGGGCTACTTGCATTTGTTATTGGTTGGATTCTTGGCGGCAAGCGCAGGGACTAATACAGAGAAAAATATGAAAGAGAGATCCTTTTGTTAAAAAAACTGTTGTCGTTCATGTTAGGTCAAGTTGCGTATCAAGCGGTGCGCGGCAAAATCAAGCAAAGAGCACTTTTGATTTACCTCAAAGCACTTCAGGCCATGCGCCGAAGTTTGATCCTTGTGGTCTTAGTGTTCATCGTGCTGCAAGTGATGGTCTTAAGTTTTTTTGGTGCCATGTTTGCGGCCGTATGGCTGTGGCCAGAAATTGATCTGACAACAAAGCTTTGGATTTTATTTGGTGTTTGTGGAAGTTTGTTTTTAGTTCCTTGTGCAGGGTTGTGTTTAGTATTTTCGGATTCTGTTTGGTTTCGTCTTTCAGGGGCAAAGCAGATGACCGAGGATCTTGTCTAAGCTCTCGGTCCACAAAATTTGCGAAGATCTTCACGCTCGTTCAAAGTTAAAACAGAAGGCTCAACATTTGGTTTTCCTGTGGCCATATTAAAAAATGGAGATGGCTTGTTCTGCCCCTTTATCCAAGCCGGAAGCAAAAAGCGAATCGTAGTAAGAATTATTCCAAGCGATACAGTTTGATGGGTGCTGCCATGGAGCTTGTTGCGCCTCTTTGCAAATCAATAGGCCACATTTAAGACTCCCGATTTCAAAAACTTTTTGAGTTGCAGCCTCTGGAATTGAGAAGAATTTTTTCTCTGAATCGGTGAGGCCCAATTTGAAAAATTGAGTTTTAGTATTACCTTTAAACCAAAATCCAGAATTATAAACCTTTTGATTCTCAACAATGGCTGTTGGTAAGATCACTTGAATACCAGAGTCCGCGGACCATTGCTGAATTTGATCAAGATAGGGCTGCAAAAGATCTAAAGTGCACTCTTTCATTTTTGCAGAAAATCCAGACAGGCTGCATTCTGGGAATAGGACGAGATCAACGTTTTTGGCCTTGAAGCGATTGAGGAACTCTACAATAGTTTGAACGTTCTTTTCTAAACTCAAAGAATTTGCAATTTGAGCGACATCAATTGAAACCATAAACTACTCCAGTACAAGGCAGACTTTTTGCGAGATTGACAGATTTTCATTACCTTTGCGGCGCTCATTTGTCTCTTTTTTCGTCTTTTGTTCCGCTAAGAGCTAATAAATAAAACCCGCTGATTTCGCGAAACCAAAATATCAGTACGAATTTTAGCCGGGGGCGGGTGTTCCATTCTCGGAATGTCTAAAGTCAGTCTTATGGTCCTATTGGAGTTTAAGCTGCTTACAGCCCGGCGAGCGGCTTGCTTTATAGGCCTTTGAGTCTAATAGTTGACAAAAATATCCAGTATTGATAGGATCTGTAGTTGAAAGCGACCCGAATTTTTCTGATCGAGCGAATCGTTGAATTAGAAACAGGAGTGCTGTGCCGACTCCATATGGATTTATTCGATGCCGGACAAGGGCGGGCCGAAGGGCTTTTTCTTGATAGGTTTCGGTTCAGTTGGATTTTTTTTGAAATCGAAAACCCTATGCATCGAATTCTGGTCGATTGCCACAAACCTTTCGGCGTTCATGTGCATTTCGACGATGGCCTTCAAGTGCCAGTGAAGGCAGAGACCCTTGATGATGTGCGAAGTTTTTTTGGAGAAGCAATTTTGCAACACTTTGGAGCAAAGCTGGAGATTTAATATGAAGACATTTACTTTTCGATACGACGCAAATGCGACTGCGAAAGATGCGATGAGCCAGATGATGAAATCTGCAGCTTCTGGCAGGCCTCATATAGAACGAAACGAAATGAGATCTGCCTCACTCAAAGCACTACTGTCTGTCGCAACAGAGAACCGATTGCAGTTATTCAAATTGATTCACTCCGAGCGACCCGATTCGGTCTACGACCTGGCCAAGTTGTTTGATCGTGACTTAAGTTATGTGTCCAGAGAGGTGCGGGTGCTTGAAGGGCTTGGGCTCATTCGCCTTGAAAAACAGAGTGTGCATGGTCGTGAACGTCTGAAGCCTTTTGCGCTCTATGACCGCATCGTTGTTGATTTTGATTTAGTTCGTGAAAAGGTCTCTTGATTTGTTTGATCGCAAGCGAATCATGGTCGGCCTCATTCAAAATGGAATTCAAACCATCAAAGCCAAGATAATACCAACTCTTGACTCTCTTTCTGGTCTCATTAATATCGACTGACTATGGAAGAAAAAGACAAATGGACCTTGGTAGGAAGCGCTGCTGAATTAGTCAAAGAGTTAGAGTCAAATGGGGGACTAAAAGAAATCTCATTCGATGGTAAAAAAATTGTTCTAACTTATTTTGAAAATAAATTCGGCGCACTTAATAGTAAATGCAATCACATGGGTGGCCCACTCGCTAAAGGTAAACTCAAAAATGGATGTGTTGAGTGTCCTTGGCACTATTGGCAGTTCAATCATGCGACAGGCGAGTCTTTGAGTGTCGAAGCATCAAAGCATTTTACGTCAAGCGCTGGGAGTGTTCCTCATTTTCCGATCAAATTAGAAGAGGGTTCACTTTTTATTAATTTGGCTGAAGAGTCGAAAAGAATTCCTGCTGTATTCAACATGAAGGGAAACTTATCGCGAGAGCCAAAACGTGAGCCGGGCAAGATTCGCGTGCTCGGCATTTCAACAACAGCAATGGACAAAGAACACCCGCGCTTTTCGACCTCGGAAGAACTATTAAAAACTGCGCTTGATCAGTCGGCTCGGCACTTCGATGTTGAAACAAAACTCATTGCTCTTTCAGATTTAAAAATACGCAACTGCGAGGGGTTTTATTCAAAATCCGAGAGAGCGTGCACCTGGCCCTGTTCGATTACCAAAATGGACCCTTCTGACGAGATGAGTGTCATATACGAAAACTTGGTGCATTGGGCAGATGTTGTCATTTTATCGAGTCCGATTCGGTGGGGCGGTGCCAGCTCTTTATATTATAAAATTGTTGAGCGGCTAAATAGTGTCCAAAATCAAATCACAATTAAGAATAAAGTTTTGATTCAAAATAAAGTTGTGGGCTTAATCATCACCGGCGGGCAAGACAATATTCAGTCAGTTGCTGGGCAGATGCTCGCTTTTTTTGGTGAGCTTGGTTTTATGGCGCCAGCCTTTCCGTATGTGGCTCACTCGCTGGGCTGGTCGGCCGAAGATATGGAGCGCAACATGGATTTTGTTAAAAGCTCTGAGTTTCTTCACGAGGAGTCGCTGAAGTTAGTTGGCAGAACTGTTGAACTTGCACGCAAGCTAAATGCTTAGAATTCAATGGGCTATTTTTTGGGATCGGCTCTGAGCAGGGTGGGGCTTCCAAGGGCTTCATCAAAACTTTTTCTCAGCGTAATAAAATGGCCGGCTCCATAAACGACGGCAACTTTTTTATATTTCGTAAGAAGTTCTTGAATAACATTGAGAGTAAACTTGTCTCTGATGTCACCAATCGCAGACGAGATATGCTGTGTTAAAAGTTTGCCGTTGTGTTCGGGGCCCACGTCATTATTGGTGATTTCGGTGTTTAATTCCCGACCATTCTTTTCTTGATACCAATTCCTAACCTGAGCCAAAGTTGGACAATCCGTAATCGCAAATAGCTTGCAGTAATATTGGATGAATGGAGGAGCCTTCCGTTCAATCAGTCCTTTTATCACTTCGCGCTCTCGCACCCATTGCGGTGTTTGCCTTGCCACGTAAAATCCAATCACATCTAGATCTGTGTATCCCAAACTTTTCAGACTTTGATAGAAATCCTGATGGTCAGGCTCACCAGCAAAGAAGGGGATCATGTTTTTATCCGCTAAGATAGCGGCCCAAGCGCTTTCGCCCCCTGAGATGAATCCTGGTTTAAGTCCCTTTTTTGCTTCGGCGAGAAACCATTGAGGGCTTTCTCCAGAAGAGTGCGGGATAGATTCGATCAGCAGAACATTAAATTTATTCTTTTCAAAAAGCTGGCTCACCAATCGCAAAGTGTCGCTATCAGTTTCATTTTCATGACGAGCGCCTAGGTAAAAAAGCTCGTAGGAATCTTTTTGGTAGCGGGCAAGCCCAGGCTCTTTACCTGGAAAATCGTTTTCGAGGTGTGAGTTCCATTGTCGAATAAGCGACGGGTTTAGTGCTGGCTTTGAGGCACAGCCGGCGACGAGAGATAGAGCTGAAAACAATGCGAGAAATAAAGGGCGGTGAGTTTTGCTCATATGAGCATTCTAGTGCAGAAAATTGACTTATTCATCACAAATAGTTTGGTTAGGTGTTTCGGATCGCGCAGTTATTCCAAATTCCAAACATAGGTAGAAGTTATGTATCTAGTTCGTTCGAGATCCACGTGATCACTCTCAATCTGCTTGCCGCCTTGTCGTTCGTAAAAAAATCGAGCGGCTTTGTTGGCTTCAAAAACTGAAACCATCATTTTTTTATTAGATTTTTCTTTTAATCCTTTAACTCCGTAATCAAAGAGCATTTTTCCTAGCCCTATTTTTTGATAGGATTCGAGTAGGTAGATTGCCTGAAGCTCGCAATCAGCATCAACTTTGGGTTCTCGATTTTTGCCAAAGCCAGCTATTTCTGCGGTTAAAGTATTCTCGGCGACAACGCAAAGAAGGTCAGTGCTCTCAACAAGCCTTTTTGCTCTTGGCAGTTGCTGTTCTGGTGTGATTGTTTTTAAAAACCCTTGAGCGATAATTCCTTGATAGGTTGTTTGCCAAGCTTCTGCATTGATAAAAGCAACTTGTGATGCATCATTACTCTTTGCTTTTCGGATCGAAAATTTAGAAGAATTTAAACTGGTCATTTCTGATTTCGATTACCTATTTTTGACACTTAACGAGCAATTTCGTCGAACTAGATGTACTTTGATTATCGCCCGAACCTTGACTAGAGCTATTCACAATCTGATATGCGCCGCCACAAACTTCAGTGGCTTTTTCATAACAGTGTTTCACGTCACCGCAGGTTACAACTTGGTGAGGGTTGCCATCTGGGCCTTTAATAATTTCGCTTGTGCTTATCCAGCCGGCAAGAAAAAAGTTTGAAACTAGCAGTGCAATTACCAAAATTTGATTTTTCAAAAAGCCCCCTGTTCTAAACAAATTGAGCTTATCTTGTAATAGTTAAAAATAAAGAAAAAAAGCGCACTAGGTCCGAATTGAAGGGCCTATTAAGTTGCCGTCCTTCGTGTTTAAATTGCCTTGCTTCATGTTTGGTCGTCTTTCATAATCCTTCGATCAAAGCGAGTTATTTCTGTCATCAAGGGGGTTTTGTGATTAAGGGCAGCGGCAGTTTCAAAAGAATTGGGCGGATTTTGTTGTTTTTGTCGATTGCAACTGTGTTTCCTGGCTGGCATGACGTCAAGGCTGCCGGTGGGGATAGTGACCTGCAGGTTTTGCTCGTTCGACCAAATGTTGAGAATGTGATTGATGTCCAACAGATTACGGTGACCTTCAACAAGCCAATGGTTCCTCTCGGTGACTTTGAAAAGCTGGCTAAAGATTTTCCAATCGAAGTGTCACCCAAAGTTGAATGCCAATGGAGATGGCTCAACAATAGTACGTTGGCTTGCCAACTAAATCGGACTCTTCCCACTTCAAGTTCGTACAAGATAACAGTGCCTTCGGGAGTCAGATCACTGGACGGAAGCATTCTCAAATCGTCGAAAGTGGAAACTTTCACGACGCTCCAATGGGATGTCGTCAATCGAGAAATCGATTGGGAAGGTCCCGATTTGCCTATGATCTATTTAACATTCAACCAATCGATGGACTTAGGTTCACTTCAAGCAAATTCAGAGAGCCCGTGTGGAAAGTTGAACGTTGCAAAAATTAAGGACTCAGTTGGAGCAAACTTGGGTGTCGATCAATCTCGAACTTATGTTTACACCTATGCGAGACCTATCGGAGTGAGCAAAAGCTGTCTGCTTAATATTAAAGGTGAGGCTAAATCTGCAATGGGATCGGTGCCATCCAAACCTTTCTCTTATAGTTTTACGACTTATCCAGAATTCAAAATTGCCTCTGTTCAATGCCACGATAGTATTGCAGGTAAGTCTGTTGATGCAAAAACGATACAGATTGATGGATGCAATCCTGATTTTGGTTTGAGCGTAAATTTCACTGCACCGACTGTTGGTAAAAACTTAGCAGGAAAAGTTAAAACTGAGCCGCAGTTTGGTTGGTCTCCAGGGAGCGAAGGCTCTCCAGAATACTATCAACAGTATCCTGATGAAGAATTTCAATCTATTTACTTTCGTAGCCCAATGAATGGGGCAGGAAAACACAAAGTTCAATTCTTTGGACTTAAAGATCGGTTTGGTCGCCCACTTGTTGGCCAAGATCAGATCAATGTGACGACAAGTGACTTTTCACCCATGCTACAGCTGCCTGATGGCTATGGTGTGCTTGAGAAATTTGGACCGCATCAACTTGGATTCAGCGGCGTCAACGCCAAAGAGGTTGACCTCGATTATTATCAGAGCAAAAACCTTTCTGATGTCAAAATGTGGAGCTCATATAATGTCTGCGAGTCTTATGATCCTAATTCGCGAAGAGAATTTATATTCAAAGATCGGATGAAGCGAACAGTTCTTAAATCAGCAGCAGAACTGAATGTCCCTTTTTCGGCCCCGATCAATCTTTCTGAGATTGCTCCTGATTTTAGTTACGGAATGTTTGTCGGCAAAATGGAGTCAGCTCGTAATATTGGTGGTGCTCCGTTTTCTGCCCACCGGGTCTGTAGTAATTTCTTTTCGGTAGTTACAGATCTTGGAATTATGGCGAAAGTTGGTTTTTATAGCTCTGGGATTTGGGTCAACTCACTTAAATCGGGAGTGCCAGTTCAAGGAGTTAGAGTTGGCCTTTACAGCGAGAAAGGTCCCGTTTTTGAGGGAACCACAGATGCCAAGGGTTTTCTGGAGGTGCCAGGAGCCCAGAAATGGGATCCTGAGCGATCGAAGTTCGGCAATTGGGGTGAGACAGAGCGCCTCTATGTTGTTGCTCAGTCTAAGGATGATTTCTCAATGTTGCCGTTTGAAACGGGACGGAAGGGTCTTGATTATTACGAGTTCAATCAAACATTAAATCCACTCAAAGAATCAACCAACCACATCGTCTACGCAATCACCGATCGCCCACTTTATAAGCCTGGGCAAAAGGTAAATGTCAAAATTTTTGCTCGTCATTGGGAACCAAGGACATACGGGTTACGACCGGCCAAAGAAATTAATATCGACATTCAGGATGCTCTCAATAAATCTATTTTTACAAAAACGGTTAAATTGTCAGAATTTGGTACAGCTAGTTTTAATTTCGATCTAGATGCCAGCAGCCCGTTAGGTTCATACAATATAACGGCCCATGCGGACGAGTTTGAGGGATTGGCGGGACAATTCGATGTGCAGGTTTTTACACTTCCAGTTTTCAAGGTTCAAATCGAGCCCCAAAAAGAAAATTTTGAAGTCGGAGATTCCGCGAACTTCGCGACGACAGCCCGATATCATTTCGGAGGAGGTGTGCCCAACACTTCTGGTGAATACTCCGCAAACTTCACTCCAGGTTATTGGCAACCAAAGGCTCCTAAATGGGAGAGCTTCACTTTTGACAACGCGCTTGATTTGAACATTCTGGGCTACGAAAAGCCGCGAGCTGCTGAAGTTAAGCAAGTTGCTAAAGGCGAGATTAAAACAGACAAGAATGGTGACGTGACCTCAGGAGTACTTCTTCCGAATGATCAATTGAAGTCTTATGGAAAGCTCGAATACGGAGTGGCCTTCCACGACGATCGGGGCAAAAACATAGCTGGGTATAGCGCCGTAGAAATTTTTTATTCGAAATTCAGTCTCGGGATTAAAACGCCAAAATGGGCTTATGAGGCCAAAGAAGAGATTACTCCAGAAATTGTCGTTCTTGATCATGCTGAAAATCCGATTGCTGGCGTGACAGTTGAGCTTAAGCTGGTCAATCGAACGTTCAAGACAGTTCGACGTCATGGCGAAGGCAGCTATTTTTACTACGACACAAAAACAAAAGACCGCGAAATTGCAACTTGTACTTTTAAGAGTGCTGAAAGTCCTAAGGGCTGTGGCTTAAAGTCTAAGGCAGCTGGAGATCACTATATTGTTGCGACGGCAAAAGATGCTCGCGGTCGTACGACACAGGCTGCATTGCAGCGTTTTGTAACGGGCAAGGAATATATTGGTTGGTTTCGCGAAAATCATGATCGCATCGATGTCATTCCTGAAAAGAAAACCTATCAGGTCGGTGAGACAGCCAAATTTATAATCAAGAACCCTTTCCAAGAGGTTGACGCACTAATTACCATCGAAAGATTTGGAATTCTGAAACAGTTTAGAAAGAAGCTCACCACGGGTGCCGAAGTCATTTCCTTCCCAATTGATTCAAAGGACTATGCTCCTGGGTTTTACGTGGGAGTTCAACTTATCAAGGGGCGGGTTTCAGAAAAAACTGAAGGCGCTGTAGATCTTGGACGACCTTCTTTTAAAATGGGTGTTACGAAGATCAATGTTGAAGACCCTGACACTGTCTTGAAAGTTACGGCAACTCCTGATCGTATTCAATACGAGCCAGGTGAAAGTTCAAAGGTTTCACTATCAGTGACCTCTCCAGGCGGAAACGACGTCGCTGAACTTTCTGTGGCCGTAGTGGATGAGAAAATTTTGCAGCTCTCAGGCGATTATCCGGGGCGGTATCAGCTTCATGACAAGTTTTACAACCTTCGTGGCGGTGACGTCATAACTTCACAAATGTTGTCGTTTCTTATTGGCCGCCGACATTTCGGAAAAAAAGGTGCCCCGGCAGGAGGTGATGGAGATTTTGGCGACAGCAAAGTCAGAAAAAATATTCTTCCTTTGGCTTATTGGAATCCCACTGTGAAGACAGATAAATCTGGCAAAGCAGAGATTTCGTTTAGCTTGCCAGATAATCTAACGACTTGGCGTGTTCTTGTAGTTGCTGCCGACCAGAAACATCGATTTGGATTCGGAAGCGGAACATTTCGATCCGCAAAAAAAGTAATGATAGAACCAGCCTTGCCGAGCTTTCTTACTGAGGGCGATAAGCTCAACTCTCGGTTTACGGTTTTCAATCGCACGGGGAGTGCCGCAGAAATAAAAAGCACAATCAAAACATCAGGAGTAGAGGTTCAGGGCAGCTTAGAAAAGCAAATCAAAATTCCAAGCGAAGGAAAAAGCTACTTCGATTGGATCGTAAAGACACCATTTGGAAAGACTGCCGCGACATTCGAAGTTCTGGCTACGGCAACGAGCGGAAAGGATGGTGTCAAAGAAGCGATTCCAATCTATCCATTTGCTTCCTATGAGACTTTTGCAAATTACGGGTCAACGACGGATTCAAAAGTATCTGAAAGTCTGCAAATTCCCGAGGGCATTAGGCCTGAATTTGGCGGATTGGAAGTGCTTGTCAGCCCGACGCTAATCTCGCATCTAGATGACTCATTCAGGTATCTTTTTAGCTATCCTTACACTTGCTGGGAACAAACAATGGTGAGGGCGATATCACTCGGACAATATATCGGCCTCAAACAGTATCTTTCAATCCCAGAACTTAGTAAGAATCCCAAATCATGGGCAGAAGAACTACTAAGTGAAATGCCAAAATTTCAATACGACAACGGAGCCATGGCGTTTTGGAAGCCTGATCCAAGGACAATTGATCCGTACTTGTCGGTGTTCACAGCACTTGGCCTTCAGTGGTTGAAAGATTCAAAGGTCAAATCGCCTGATTCGGCCCGTGAAAAACTGTTTGGATATGTTCATCGCCTTGCCCAAGGAACGGAGGCTTTTCCGAGTTACTATACGACAAAGTCAAAAGCAACCGTTCTGGCGATGGCATCGTATGTATTAGCGCAAGAGGGCGAAAGCACCGTCGCACTTGCGAACAAATTATTTCAGGACCGGCAGAATCTTAGTCTCTTCGGAAAGAGCTTCTTGTGGATGACAGCTGCGAAGTTCAAAGAAACCAATCCACTGTTAGCAACGCTAAAGAATGAAATTTATAGTTCTGCCGATTTAACTTCTGGAAGTATTCAGTTCAAAGAGCAACACGACGATGGTTTTGTTCAGATTCTTCACAGTACAACGAGAACTAATTGCAGCCTTTTGAGTGCGATGCTTGTAGAGGATCCCAATGGTAAATTTGTCGAACCGTTGGTTCGTTGGATTATTGCGGGTAGAAAATCAAATCGATGGAACAACACCCAGGAAAATATTTATTGCCAGAATGCTCTGGCCAAGTATGCAGGTTATTATGAAAAAGATACTCCAAGTTATAGCGTGACCGGGTCCGCGATGGGGCAGGCGGTTAAAGGAGTATCCTTTAAGTCTTTTAAAGACAGCCCTCATTCCGAAAGCCTTTTGTTCACGCCTGGTGTAGTTGGAAAAAAATCATCTTTAAATCTTGAAAAAAATGGCAAGGGTCGCCTTTATTACACAGCAAGAATGCGAATAGCATACAAGGACGTGCGAACGACCGCAGTCAATTCAGGAATGCAGGTAGGACGAACTTATTTTGTGAAGGGGCTGGACGGGGCTTGGCAAAAGCAAGGCAATCTCGTGAAACTTAAACGAGGCCAACTTGTTAAAGTCGTTCTAAAAGTGAACATACCTGCAGTTAGAAACCAGGTTGTTTTGGAGGATCGCCTTCCTGCGGGTCTTGAGACCGTTAACACCGCGCTAGGTGGGACGTCGAAGACGGATGCAAGCGACGAAAAAAATAAAACAGCTGGAAGCTACGCTTGGGATGAGGACGATGATTGGTATGGATTTTATTCCAGCGGCGGTTTTTATCATCGCGAGATGAGGCTCCATGCAGTTCAATATTTTGCGAATTTTATGAGCGCTGGGGAATTTGAAATGGCTTACGTTGCGCAAGCGATTGCGACCGGCGACTTCAATGCGAATCCCGCAATAATTGAACAGATGTATGAACCCGAGGTTTATGGCAAATCGACTCCCGCTCAGTTTGTTATTGAAGAGTAATATTCTCTTTATACGATCGCGCCAGATCTGGCTTAGGCCTGGTCGGTTCATAGCAATTGCACTAACAGGCATTTGTCTGCTCGTTGTTATAGATTGGCTGCGCGTGGGCTCAAATCTGCAGTCTTTAAATGAGGGCGGAAGCCAAAGAATTTTGGACAGGTATGGCCAGGAGATTCGTCATGCTTTGAGTATTAGCGGTGAACGTCGCTATGTGGTTCCACTCGACCAAATTCCACCAGAAATTCGAGAAGCCTTCATCCTAAGCGAGGATCAACATTTTTATTCACACAATGGTGTCGATTGGAGAGCCTTAGCAAGAGGCGTCTTTCAGTCCGTAAAGCAAATGCGAAAAGTTTCTGGTGGTAGTACCATCACTATGCAACTTGTGCGCACTCAATGGCCTGAGTTAAAAGGAATACTTCATAAACCAGCGCAGATTCTCCAAGCCTTGAGAATTGAACTCAAATACTCCAAGGGTGAGATCCTAGCTCATTATCTGAACACCGTGCCGTTCGGGAATCAGATTTCTGGAGTGGGGGCCGCCTGTCGTTATTTTTATGACAAAAGTTGTGATAGTCTCTCGCCTAGCCAACTGGCCACAATCACGATTCTTCCTCGAAATCCAACTTGGTTTGTGAAAAAATACGCAGCTCTTATACTAAGACGAAATGCTCTTTTGGAAAAAATGCTGGCGGGTAAAGAAAAACTGGTTCTCGATCAGGCTAAAAATGAGCTCATTGAATTCACCAGAACAAATCCAGAATTTTATGCTCCCCATTTGACGGAAAGAATTTTAGACGAAAAAAAAGGAGCCTCGGAAGTTCGTACGACCATCGATCTTGAATTGCAGAAAAAGTTGGAGTCTTTGTTAAATGCAGAAACGATAAAGCGGAGAGGTACTGGAGACAGCGGCGCAGTGCTTGTCCTTTCAAACGATACAGGTGAAGTTTTAGCGTATGTCGGTAGCCCGGATTATTTTGATCCTTCACACGGAATGGTCGATGGTGTCTGGGTTTCACGATCCCCAGGATCGGCATTAAAGCCTTTTGTCTATGAACTTGCACTTGAAAATAACTGGGGTCTTTTTAGTATTGTTCCTGACATCCCAATGGTCTTTTCAACACAAAGGGCAGTTTATGAGCCAAGTAACTATGGAGGAAACTTTTCAGGGCCAAGAACAATCCGAGAAGCCCTAGGCAACTCTAAAAACTTACCAGCGTTATTTATGACATCTCAGCTGGGTGAAGCAAAAGTCTTGGAGCATCTGCGACGATTTGGATTTTCAACTCTTACTCAAGAAGCATCTTACTACGGTGTTGGGCTTGCTCTTGGCAATGGTGAGGTAAACCTTTGGGATATCACTCAAGCTTATAGCACGTTAGCAAATCTAGGAGTGTCCAGACCTGCCTCATATATCAAAAGTGAAATCGGGAAGACTCGAATTGTAATTCCTGAAGAGACTGCATTTTTGATTGCAGATGTTCTTCGTGATCCAGAGGCTCGTCAGGAAGAATTCGGTCGATTTGGTCCCCTTGAATTTGACTACGAAGTTGGCGTCAAGACGGGTACCTCCAGCGACTATCGAGACAATTGGACGATTGGTTTTACTAAAAAAATTACAGTTGGAATTTGGCGAGGAAATGCCAATTCAACGTCTATGGTACAAAGACTCTCTGCAAGCCGAGGTGCGGGGCCCTTGTTTCACAAGGTGATGGATCTTGTGCATCAGTATCGAAGGCCTTCGTGGATCGTTAAGCCAGATGCGATCGAAACTAGCCGTGTTTGCGCATTCTCAGGGCAGAAGCCTGGCAAATATTGCACCCTAACTCGGCTGGAACATCACCTAAAGGGTCAAGGCCCAGCCCACCTATGTGAGTTCCACAGACAGATTGTTGTTCCAAATTGCAATGGCAAGACTGAGAAAATTACATATCTTCAGCTGCCTAAAGAGTACGAAGAGTGGGGCAAGACATCAAGAATTCCAACTCTCGAAAATCAGCTCAAAGAAAAGTGCGGAAGGACTGATTTGGTTTTGGCAAATTCGGATCTGAATAAAGATTTGCCATTTATAGTTGAGCCCCTTGATCGCACAACTTATGCGATCGATCCGACAATACCTATGGATCATCAGGAGCTTCGGTTTGCACTTAGAAATGTAGGGGCCAAATCAGATGTGAAAGTCTTTATAAATGATATGCCCATTCGAATTGCTTTAGATCAGGATGAATTCTACTGGCCCCTACAGAGGGGCCAGTTCAAATTTTATCTTAAAAAAGGGAATATGGTTTCAAATGTCGTCAATGTTCAGGTTCGTTAACTTACTGATGGTGTTTTTATCCTTCGGATATTTTTCGCAAAAAACTTACGCCTCAGAGCCGGTCAGTTGCAGTTACGAAACTTGGGATTGGGATACTATTCAAAAAAAATCTGTCAATCACCGGAAGGTTACTAAATCCAAATCGGAACTCACGACTGAGGAGATTGGATCTGTAGCGGGTTGCACCGTTTGCGAAGAAGACCAAGTTGAAATTCAAATCAGGTCATTGCCGCCATTTAAAGTTTGTCGCTATTTCAAGGAAAGAGTGTCTCGGGCCGTTGGCAACTCTATAGACAAAGGGTTTCCTGTTGTGAGTGCAGTCGGATATCGCGTTGGCAAATCAAAAGGTCCATTGAATTCAGCTGGCCAACGAACCCAATTTAGCAATCACTCCTATGGCACTGCTATTGACATCAATTCAGAAAAAAATGGCCTCTATGATTCATGCGTGCAATTTTCACCTCAGTGCCATATATTGCGTGGAGGTGAATATCGGCAGGGCAATCCAGGCACTATTACAAAGACTTCAGAAATTTATCAGCTGATGGTCCGCGAAGGATTTAAGTGGGGTGGAGAAATCGACGGAAAACAAAAAGACTTTATGCATTTTTCGCCTAACGGAATGTAAAGTCAAAATGCCAAGGCTCCCAAATCACCCCGAGCTTAGCCGTTTGGAGTTTGTTGCAATTACTGCGTTCTAGGCCGCAGCACAGTCCCATCGGGAAGTTTCGCAAATCGCTCAAGATTTGGGCCATGGACCATATCATGCCGAGGCCAAGGCCACCCCCCAAATTGGGTGCGCTGATAATCCTGAAAAGCCTGCATGATTTCGTCTCGGGTGTTCATAACAAAAGGACCATGCTGAGCAAGGCTCTCGCCGATCGGCCTTGCCTGCAAAACAAGGAGCTCCACGGTTTGCTTACTCGTCGCAGGAACAGAAAGTTTGGCAGAAGAATCGCCCGCCATTTGATGCCCCGATTTCGGGGGGAGAGCTTGTCCATTCAGTGAGAGCTCGTTTCCTGAAAAAAAGTACAGACTTCGCTCAATGCCATTTGATGCCATCGGAAACTCAATCGCGCCACCCGGGCTGATTCGGATCAAAAAAACTCCAAGGTCACCACTTGTATCTGAAGCCCAACTTTGCGGCGGCGGAGGAA